>NZ_JAWHNU010000006.1:0-35001 GCF_032582135.1 Pseudomonas syringae group sp. J309-1
GTGGGGTGAACCGGCAGGGATGCCGGTTTAGCCGCCTCAGGCCATGGATGGCCGGTGGCGGCGGCCCCACGCAGCAAGGTCGGATTTCGGGTATGCCGAGCGCCAGCGAGGGACCCAGTGGTGGGGCAAGAGCGTTTTGCTTACTTTTGCGCTTCTCAAAAGTGAGGCGCCGTAAGGGCGCAACCAATATCAGCCGTTACCGCAGAAACGGATATGTACACCCAAAGACGTAAGCAGAACTCCACACTGGAGATGAAACGCCATGTCAGCTAGCATCGCTTTTTTTGTATCTGCCAGGACTGCCTGCCCATGAAAATCGTTTCATTCAACATCAACGGGCTTCGCGCCCGCCCTCATCAGTTGGCAGCACTGATCGAAAAGCACCAGCCCGACGTCATTGGCCTGCAGGAAACCAAAGTCTCGGACGAACAATTCCCCCAGGCCGATATCGAAGCGCTGGGCTATCACGTGCATTTCCATGGACAGAAAGGCCACTACGGCGTCGCGCTGCTCTCCCGCAAAATGCCTTTGGCGATGCACAAAGGCTTCGAAACAGATGATGACGAATCGCAAAAACGTTTCATCTGGGGCACATTCGCTGACGACAACGGACAACCGATTACCATCATGAACGGCTACTTCCCACAAGGAGAAAGCCGCGACCATCCGACCAAATTTCCCGCCAAACAACGTTTCTACAACGACCTTCAGACACTGCTGGAAACCCGCTTCAGCAACGACCAGCCACTGATTGTCATGGGCGACGTGAACATCTCTCCGGAAGACAGCGACATCGGCATTGGCCCGGACAACGCCAAACGCTGGCTGAAAACCGGTAAATGCAGCTTTCTTCCCGAAGAGCGTGAATGGATGGCACGCTTGAAAAACTGGGGGTTGGTGGACAGCTTCCGCCACCTGCACCCGGAAGTCATCGACCAGTTCAGCTGGTTTGACTACCGCAGCCGCGGTTTCGAGGATCAACCCAAGCGCGGCCTGCGCATCGACCTGATCATGGCGTCCAATGGATTGCAGCCTCGCATCAAGGCAGGCGGAGTGGATTATGAACTGCGTGGCATGGAGAAGCCGTCGGACCATGCGCCGATCTGGCTTGAGTTGAGCTGATTCCCAACTGATGGCGTGAGACCGGTGTTAGCCGGAAGGCTGCATTCCTGCTGACACATGTACAGCATATATATCGGCCTCTTCACGGTTTAAACCGGTCACACGTCGTAACGCACCTGCACGAACCCAACTGTCATCTTCCCGTAACCAATCCGACTTAATCTCCCGGCACTTTCCTGATATTTAAGGTGCCGCACATGCTGCGCGCTGTGTCTTTGCTGGCCGCCCTCGCCTTATTGGCGTTTGACGCGACAGCCAGTCTCCCCTCATCCACACGCGACGATCCTGTGCTACGCATTCACGGCTCCAACACCATCGACGCACAGTTGGGCCCCGCGCTGGTTGAAGGACTCATGCGCAAACAAGGCTTGCGTGACGTGAGTACCGAACCCGGCCCCTCGGTTAACGAACTGCGGGTCGTAGGCACGAGCGCTGATGGCAAGCCGCTCAAGGTTGAGATTGCCGCTCATGGCTCCGGCACCGGATTCAGCGCACTGAAGGCCAGGAAAGCTGACATCGCCGCGTCTTCACGCCCGATCAAGGAAAAAGAAATCCAGGATCTCGCGGAAATCGGCAACCTGAAAAGCCCAGGCGCCGAGCAAGTCATCGCCATTGATGGGGTCGCGGTGATCCTGCACCCCGGCAACCCCATACGGGAACTGACCACTGAGCAACTGGCCCGCGTGTTCGCCGGGGAAATCCGTAACTGGCAGGCGTTGGGTGGCAAGGATGGGGAAATCCATCTTTATGTTCGCGACGAACAATCAGGCACTTTCGAGACGTTCAAGGAACTGGTCCTGCTCAAGTACGGCAAGACACTCGCTGCCGGTGCGAAGCGCTTTGAGTCCAGCGAACAACTTTCCGACGAGGTCAGTGGGGATCGCAACGGTATCGGGTTTATAGGCCTGCCCTACGTTCGACACGCGAAGGCTGTAGCAGTGGCTGACGGCGAGTCGCGACCGATGTTGCCAACGGTCAGCCTGATTGCTACCGAGGATTATCCGTTGTCGCGACGTCTGTATCTTTATCTGCCGATCGAAGCGCGCCAGCCCTGGGCAACTGCGCTGGTGGATTTTGCCCAGAGCGCGGAAGGTCAGGCGATCGTCGCGCAAAACGGCTTTGTCGCGCAGACGGTACAGACCATCAAGGTTCAGGCCACGGCGCAGATGCCAAGTGAATACCAGACACTGACCCGGGAAGCCGAGCGTTTGTCAGTCAATTTCCGCTTTGCCCAAGGCAGCGCCAAACTGGATAACAAGGCTTTGCTGGACGTGCAGCGGGTCGCGGATTATCTGAAACAGCACGGCAAGCTCGACCAGCGCGTTACCCTGGTTGGCTTTGGCGACGCCAAAAGCGATCCCCAGCGCGCGCAACTGCTTTCCCGGTTGCGCGCCATGGCGGTTCGGCGGGAGTTGATGAAGAGCAATATTACCTTGCGGGAAGTGGTCGGTTTCGGTGACGAAATGCCCGTGGCCGCCAATGATCTGGATGACGGTCGTATCAAGAACCGGCGGGTGGAGGTCTGGGTGGATTAATGGGGTGTTGCCGATAATCTGATGTGAGTCTCCAGGCCTGCCCCACTCCGGTGGGCGAATTCACTCGCGAAAGCGCCTTCCCGACGAAGTGGAGCGGCACCCCGATCAATCCCACCTGGCAATCCAGGGCTTGAGATCATGATCAACCTTTGGAAGCCCCATTAAGACTCCCGCTCGGCTATCCTCCCAAATACCAGAAAAGCAAGAAAAGGAGGCATTGTGAACCCATCATCAGAAGATGAGCCTTCAACGCCTCAAGACAGCAAGCCACCCACATTCTGGCAAATGCTGCACAGCGTTCTGGCCGCCGCATTCGGTGTGCATGGCGGGAAAAATCGGGAGCAGGACTTTACTCACGGAAAACCGATACATTTTGCAGTCATAGGGCTGTTGTTCACCCTGTTCTTTGCAGCGCTATTGTTCGGTGCCGTGCATCTGGTCCTTTACTTCGCCCTGAGCTGAAGACACTGGCGCATGATGGGGCTGACTCGACAAGAATGAATAACCTGTTCCAGCAGGTTTGCCCTCCAGACTCAAGGCACGGAAATCAACGCCGTAATCATCGCGTTTGCTGTCGATACGGATCTGTTTCAAATCACTGATACGCACTTCTTTCATGACAAGGGCCAGGCGAGCACCGATACTTTTCCGAGTCGCCAGATCACCAGCATCGTAATCATGCAGGATAACCATCGCCAACCCACCCAGCATGAAGTGCCCGCCGGCCAAAGCGCTGATACGCCCATCCTGTAAAGCGTCCAGGGATTGCGGCGACCAGTTGATTGAACTGAACAGCACACTCTTGCCCGGTTCCCGGCCGGTAGCTCGGGCTGCATCCATAGCGCCGAATGCCATCTGATCATTCGCAGACCAGACCAGGCTGATATGCGGGTAGCGCTTGAACAGCATCAGCGCTTGCTCATAAGCCCGATCGCGTCGCCATCCGCCCAAAACGATCTGCCTCAGACGGATTTCAGGATGCTCGGCCAGCGCACGGTGCAAGCCCTGCTCGCGCTTCAAGGAAACCGGTGTGGTGTTGGTACCCGCGAAGGCGAGCATTTCCATCGTTTCGCCTGCGGCTAACGGCGCATGCAGGCCAATAAGGCGTTTAGCCGTCAGGTAACCACCCTCCTCGTCATCCCCGACCAGGCTGCCGATAAAGTTTGGATAGCGTTGCGGCAGGTCGCCAAGAATGCGCAACTGGTCAGCGGTCAACGTGTTGTTTACGGCAAAAAGCTTCACATCGCTGCCTTGGGACAAGCGAAGAATTTCAGGGGCGATATTGAGCTCGTTCGAGAACATCAAATAATCCGGACGACTCTCTCCCTGCAGGGCATCCCGCGCCAATTCAACCAGTTTTCGCGTATCACGATTGCTGTAGCGCACGGTGAGGCTCATGTCGAGCCGGGTTGCCGCAGCCTGCATGAAGCGCGCGTAAGTCGACCAATAGCCGTCCGATGACGGACCGGGGCTTAGAAATACCACTGAAGCAGCGCTGGCTGAGTTCAGCCAGCAACCTAAAGCAATAGCGAGCACGCCGCAGAAAAATCGGGTCATACCAACAAGCCTTGAGAAGTAGTCAAAGATCAATTGAAGATCTTTGACTAGCTATCGGCCGCCGACCCGATTGTCTGCACCGTGAAATTTAGCTGATGGCGATTATTAGTGACTGACCCAGAATAAGGCCGCGCCCATAACGAGGATAATAATGAAGAAGATAGCCCAGGCGTCGACATGGCTATCTTTTCTGGACATTTTCGGGTGATTGCTCATACACATTGCCTCTTGTCTGTTTTATTAGTGGCAGCACGGATCAAACAATGAGTCTTTGGTCATTTCAGGTCAGACTCGACCCTAGTAAAGCCGAGGGATGCCCTTACCACAAGCAGGGTTAAGGGCGTCAGACCGAATGCTTATCACTTTTAGCTATTTGCATATATGTAAACGCCACTTTTGCGTATATCCGCAAACTGGTATCTTCCCCCGGCTCCGTAAGGAGTGCGCGGCCGTGCGCGCAGATTTGCTGTGGTAATTGCCTGAGAACAGGACCTATATGTACGTATACGACGAGTACGACCAGCGGATCATCGAGGACCGTGTAAAACAGTTCCGTGATCAGACCCGACGCTACCTCGCGGGAGAACTCAGCGAAGAAGAGTTTCGCCCGCTGCGCCTGCAAAATGGCCTCTATATCCAGCGTTTTGCGCCAATGCTGCGCGTGGCTGTGCCTTACGGCCAGCTGACTTCACGCCAGGCACGGATGATGGCAAAAATCGCTCGCGATTATGACAAGGGCTACGCGCACATCAGCACACGGCAGAACGTTCAGTTCAACTGGCCCGCGCTGGAGGACATCCCCGATATCCTGGCTGAGCTGGCAACGGTGCAGATGCACGCCATTCAGACCAGCGGCAACTGCCTGCGCAACGTCACCACTGATCAGTTCGCCGGCGTAGCGGCTGACGAGTTGGTTGACCCGCGCCCTTGGTGTGAAATTGTCCGTCAATGGACAACGTTCCACCCGGAATTTGCCTATCTGCCACGCAAGTTCAAGATCGCGATCAACGGCTCCACCAGTGACCGCGCCGCCATCGAAGTTCACGATATTGGCCTGGAGCCGATTCGTAACGAAGCAGGCGAGCTAGGCTTCCGTGTTCTGGTTGGCGGTGGTCTTGGCCGTACGCCCGTCGTTGGCGCCTTTATCAACGAATTCCTGCCGTGGCAGGACCTGTTGAGCTATCTCGACGCGATCCTGCGGGTTTACAACCGCTACGGCCGTCGTGACAACAAGTACAAGGCGCGGATCAAGATTCTGGTCAAGGCACTGACACCGGAAGTCTTCGCCGAGAAAGTCGAGGCGGAAATGGCCCACCTGCGTGGCGGCCAGACCACATTGACCGAAGCTGAAGTGCATCGCGTCTCCAAACACTTCGTCGATCCTGAATACAAAGCGCTGGAAGATTTCAGCGCAGAGCTGGCGAAACTGGATCAGGAGCATCCGGGCTTTGCTCGCTGGCGCACGCGTAACACCCTGGCCCACAAGAAGCCGGGCTATGTCGCCGTTACCCTGTCCCTCAAGCCTACCGGTGTTGCACCGGGCGACCTGACCGACAAGCAACTCGATGGCGTCGCTGATCTGGCCGATCGTTACAGCTTTGGCCAACTGCGTACCTCTCACGAGCAGAATATTATTCTTGCCGACGTCGAGGAGTCTCAACTGTTCACGTTGTGGCAGGAACTGCGTGAGCAAGGCTTCGCCACCCCTAACGTGGGTTTGCTGACCGACATCATCTGCTGCCCTGGCGGCGATTTCTGCTCGCTGGCCAACGCCAAGTCGATCCCGATTGCCGAATCCATCCAGCGCCGTTTCGACGACCTGGATTACCTGTTCGACATCGGCGAGCTGGACCTGAACATTTCCGGTTGCATGAACGCATGCGGTCACCACCATGTCGGCCATATCGGCATTCTGGGCGTGGACAAGAAAGGCGAAGAGTTCTATCAGGTCTCCCTGGGTGGCAGCGCCAGTCGTGACGCCAGTCTGGGCAAGATCCTCGGCCCTTCCTTCGCCCAGGACGCTATGCCGGACGTGATCGAGAAGCTGATCGACGTTTACGTTGAAAAACGTAACGAAGACGAGCGCTTTATCGACACTTACCAGCGTATCGGCATCGACCCTTTCAAGGAGCGCGTCTATGCAGCGAATAATTAAGAATAACGAAGTCATCGATGAAACCTGGCACTTGCTGCCCAAGGAAACGTCCTTTGATGAGTTGTCCAATTGCGACGACCTGATCGTTCCTCTCTCGCTATGGCGCGAGCACGGTCATGCCCTGGCTGCCCGTGACGGCGGCCTGGGTGTCTGGCTGGACAGCGATGAAGAAGCTGAAGAAATCGGTGCTGATGTCGACAAGTTTCAGGTCATCGCCCTGAACTTCCCGGCCTTCACCGACGGACGCAGCTACTCCAACGCCCGCCTGCTGCGTGATCGTTATGGCTACAAGGGTGAATTGCGCGCTATCGGTGACGTACTGCGTGATCAACTGTTTTACCTGCATCGCTGCGGCTTTGATGCGTTCGCGATTCGCGCTGACAAAGATCCCTACGAAGCACTCGAAGGCTTGAAGGACTTTTCGGTGACCTATCAGGCTGCAACCGACGAGCCGCTGCCGTTGTTCCGCAGACGTTAAGTTTTTCGTTGCACGATCAAGCCCAGGTCTGGATTTCCAGCCTGGGCTTTTTCTTTTTCGGTCGGAGCGACAGGGATAGCACACCACCTTGTTCATGAGGCGGCATTCAGGATCGACATCTCGCGAACTGGTTCTTCTGCCGATCACCAGAACTGTGGGAGATTCTATATTGGCCTGCAAACACAAATCCGTGGGAGCGAATTCATTCGCGAAGGGGCCGGTACATTCGATGTATCTGCACCGTCAGGAACGTCGCCTTCCCGAATGAACTCGGTCCCACAGGCTCTTCATGAGCCGAGTCGTGCGCAATCCCGTGGGAGCGAATTCATTTGCGATGGGGCCGGTACATCCGATGTATCTGTGCCGTCAGGAATGCCGTCTTCGCGAATGAATTCGCTCCCACCGGGATCAACGCTTGCAGGCGAACATAGAATCTCCCACAGGGATCACCCAATCAGCCGACGCGATTTACCTCTTACACAGCGTTATCGTTTTTCACGGGCGAACTTCGCTGTAACAGGCCCCCGATCAATCAAACCTCATTGGCTGCAAGGCCTCCTCCCACCCACTCCGCCTGGGTCAATTGTGTCATCAGCTCCTCTTCATCTCGCTGCCGCTGTTTCATAATCGCGTCCGCCTGATCTTTGTAAGCCGCGTCCGACATGGGGCGTTCGCTTTGCAGATCATCAAGGGCCTCCATACGCAATGCAGTAGCGCGCTGACAGGCTACAAACTCATCGGCGTACTGGCGTTTCAAGTAGTCAATCCAGAAATCACGTCTTATGGCAAAGGCAGTCAGTTCCTCGGGCGTTTCACGGCTCAACACGGATTGCTCAGCCCTGTTCAGCGCATCATCGGTAACGTCCGCGGAGGTGGAAAACTGCATGGTGCGGGAGTTGATCGGTAACTCCAGGCGACTGGCAAGGCCGACACGATAAGCCAACTGCACTTCAACCTCCTCGGTGAAGCCGACACGTGCGTCGGCATCCAGGCGCGCAAGACCATCGACTTCTTCAAGACGAAACAGCCCCCGTAACAGCTTCAGCAATTGCGGCCCTTCTCTCCCGCCAGTTGCCAATGAGCGGGCGCGACTGACAAGGACCTCCAGCTCCATGTTGCTGAAAATCACGGCCGCACCGTCGACGCAGGTTTCAGGGAACGCCGCCATCGCGATCAGTCTGGAGCGTAAAAGGTCATCTTCGGCCCCCGCCTCCAGAAGATCCCAGACCCTTTGCATCACGGCTGCACGACTCAAGCTGAAATCTGCCGAGCCCTGCAAGCGCGAGATAATTTCAAAGAAGTCAGCAGCATGCATCTCGCTCCAGAACAGACTCCATACGGCTCGCCGATGCACACGCTCCATCGCCGGCGTCTGAGCCAGCCAGAACTCTACGTTGTCGGCCACTTCAGTAAAAACCATCGGGCCGCCAACCGTACCGATACGGATTCGGGTGCCAATGGAAAGAGGATTGCCGTCCAGCAGCGTGTGATCCGCAGCGCCGGGCATTTCGAAGAAGGACTCAGGCAGCGTCGTAATCTGATTGCCGCGCAGGTCCAGTGCCACCAGACCGGGAATATCGAACACACCGACGGGAGCGTCCACAAGGCCGGTCCCGCGCAGAAAAAGATTGAGCAGTTGCGGCATGCCCCGAACGTCAAGCAGTGGCCCTATGGGATTTCGCTCAAGGTTGAGCAACCGCAGGTTAGGCAGACGCCTGAGCGTTTGCACCATGTCGGCAGTAAGCACGATGCGGTTGTTGGCTAGGGTCAGACGAGTCAGGTGTCGCAGATTGCGAATACCTGCGGGTATCACGGACAGGAAGTTGTTTTCGACATTCAGCCAACTCAGTCCGGGGCATTTAGCTACAAGGGCGCTCACCGACTGTTGCGACATATAAGTGCGCGAAAGATTAATAGCCGTGACATGGCTAAAGTCGCCGGGCAGATAAGGCAGATCGCCAATCACCAGACCAGACAGGTCGATCATATAGCCATCGAGATGCCGGGCAGCGACGCCTGTGACCGGTGTTTGGCGCTGCCAGCAGCGCTTGATGATGTCAGCCGCATTGCGCCGGGACATGCTGGATACTGGTATCGAATGGGTTTCAGTCACCGGTCGCCAGCCCACCGGGCCGTTGACCCAGCGCTCAAGGCTGCGGTCCAGCGCCTGAAAGTCCATCGACAGTCGCGCCAGTTGTATTTCGATTGAAGTACCGCTAGCTCGTAGACCCGCAATAAAATCAGCGGTCTGCTGCGAGGTGAAGCCGGGATAAAGCGCCTTGACCTGTTGGTGCAATGAAGCCTGAGGCATGCCCGAACTGGCGCTAGAGACTGCGCTGTCGTCCATTCCACCTTTAAGGCCACCGAGATCAATGTCCCACTGATCGGTGTCCAGCTGCTTGATGAAAGGGCCAACCCTGCCCGTTCCATCCGGAGCAGTAATACGCCACTGACGCGCAGACTGCTCCCAGCAAACTTCGTAAGCCTTGTCGTGAATCGCCACGAAGTAATGCCCATCTGCAAAGTGGATATCCAACATGCCATTGGGCCCATGCACAGTCGGCTCGCCCAGCAATGACGCGGGCGGTGCCTCGAATGATTTCAAGGACTGACGCAGGCCGGAATCCAGTGATCGCAGATTGGGAGGCGCCATTTCGAAGCGCAGACGCGGCCCGCTCCCAGGCACTACGCGTTGACCGGCCAATGACTCTGTCTCATCGACAACAGTCAGCGGCTCAATGGTTGATGTTGCATCAGACAAATCGACAGCGACTTTGACAAAGCCTTCCGCGGCTAATGGCAGCGCGTTGAAGACGCCAAATTCGATGCGCCGCGCTGCTCGTTTGCGCTCTTCAAAGGTTTTGCCCTGATGTGCCTGAACCGCTCCCACGCCGATCAACGTGGTGGAAAGACCGATAATGAACGGCACAGCCTCGGGCACCATCAGCGCGATCAACCCTGTAAACACCAGACTGCGCGTCAGGCCTTCGGCCAATCCCTCGAGGTGCGCGTCGCTGCGGGTATGGATAACCGACCTTGCGTCAGCCCTCAAGCGCGCTTGCAAACTGTCACGCACGGCGTCAAAGGGATCACCGACAATCTGTTTGCCCGCGTGCACATATTGGTGCGGCGGCCAGCTGCCGGTGGCTCTGTTAAGCCAGTGCGGATAGGCAGCTACACCCTCCAGGGCCGTATACAAGCCACTCAGGAACAACCCGTCGCTGTCGTCTCGCTCTTGAAAATGCGCCGCCAGGGCCAGACGTTTGGCGGGCTCGCGGCATTGGGTCGCCAGCCAATACGAGAGTTTGCTTTCATTTTCAAAACCCTGCAGGGGCGATGAATTTCCAGGGATATACAGCAGCGTGCGGTTACTGCGTTTGTTCTTGACCAGCAGGATGTCGGTAGCGGAGTAGTGATGGACTTTCAACGGTGAAACGACAATATGACTTGCGACTCGAAACGGCTCGGCAAGCCTTACCGGGGTGAGCGTTTCCCAACGCTGCGCTGCCGTAAGGCCCACGGATTCAAGTGCCAGTTGCCAGTCAACCTCGCTTAATGTTTTTTCACGCACCTGCAGGAAAGCGGCTTTGATAAAGGCGGCTTTAGCCAGGACCGGAAATGACTGCGCATGTGTCGAGAGCAACTGCTCGATGTAATCACTGTAGAAAGTGCGCAGGTCCGTGTCTTTGACGAACTGCTTGAACTGGTCAGGGCTGATACTGATGTGAGTTGAAGCGTCATAGCGCTGTGGCGTGGTTCGCTTGTAAAGCCCTTCATAAGTACGCACCGTGAAATTCGGCAACAGATTCTCGACCCGTTTCAAGGCAATGCCGCCGGGCCTCCAGACCTGGACAGCATCCAGAAACCTGAATAGATTTGAACAACCCTGTACATGACTCAGCAGCGCCTCAGTCAGCGTCAGCGACTTCTTCACAACTGCCGGATAAGGAGCGTTGGCGGGCGGCGAATTGAAATGGAGTGTCGTCAGGCAAATGGCGTCCGGATCAATGTCCATCGCCCAGTATTGAGTGGCGTGTGCTTTGATCAAATCTCGGGCAAAGCTCGCCGGGCCTTTAATAACAGCCCCATGAGCGCTGACGAAAGTATCCAGAAGCGGGTTGTTGGCGAGGTAGTCGACGGGTGTCGGCATTTTAGGCAATTTCCTTATTGCAAAGAGACTGCCAGTCTTGTCGATATAGCGGCGCGGAGTGGCCTGTATAAATACCGCGCGTTGATTTATTCGAGACAATAAAAAGCGCCGCCGGCAATTGCAGGCGGCGCTCGAAGGTTTTACCAGAAACGTTGTTGAGTCAGACGACTCCACCAGCCCAGCAGGAGTCGGTCCACTGAACCGGCTGCGGCCATGCCCATGCGCTCTTGCAGGCTTTTACGCTGCACATAATGCAAGTGGAACACTTCGGCGGTCTTGGCGCGCTCACCGATGTACTCGTCGCTGGTCTTGAGCTCATCGACCAACTGCTTATCGAGTGCTGCAACGCCCAGCCATACCTCGCCGGTGGCCACTTCATTAATGGCCAGTTGCGGACGGTAATTGGCAACGAAGTTCTTGAACAGGTCGTGGGTGATGTCCAGATCCTGTTGAAATTTCTCACGGCCTTTTTCGGTGTTTTCGCCAAACACAGTCAAGGTGCGCTTGTACTCACCAGCGGTCAGCACTTCGAAGTCGATGTCATGTTTTTTGAGTAGACGATTGACGTTAGGCAACTGCGCGACAACACCAATCGAACCCAGAATGGCGAAAGGCGCGCTGATGATCTTGTCTCCGATGCACGCCATCATGTAGCCCCCGCTAGCCGCCACTTTGTCGATACAAATGGTCAGCGGGATGCCGGCCTGACGAATGCGGGCCAGTTGCGAAGAGGCCAGGCCATAGCTGTGAACCATGCCACCGCCGCTTTCCAGGCGCAGAACCACTTCGTCCTTGTCGGTGGCCAGGGTCAACAGCGCTGTAATCTCGTGACGCAGGCTTTCAGTGGCAGAAGCTTTGATATCGCCATCGAAGTCCAGAACGTAGACGCGGGACTTGGGCTCGGCCTGCTTCTTGTCCTTCTTGAGACTTTTGGCCTGCTCTTTACGCAGCGCCTTGAGACGATCCTTGTCCAGCAGGGATTGCTCAAGGCGCTCACGCAAGGCTTTGTAAAAATCGTTGAGTTTGGTGACTTGCAACTGCCCGGCTGACCGACGGCGACCTTTGCCGCGCATAGAAGCAATAGCCACCAGCACAATGACGATAGCGACAACCAGGGTGACCGTTTTGGCCAGGAAGCTGGCGTAATCGGCTAAAAACTCCACAGAGACTCCTCACTTGGATTGCGCCCTTACCATTCAAGGGTCGCGGATGGATCAAGCATACCGGTGCGACCAGATGGCGACCAGCCGCCAATCGTTTCATAATGGCCATTCAAACAAGCGTATGTTTTTTCATTGACACGCCTTAGGCATCCTCATAACCTCGCAAACACTTCAACGTACCGGGAAACGGACGTGGGCAGCATCTATCTGATACGACATGGACAGGCATCCTTTGGTGCCGACGATTACGACGTGCTGTCGCCGATCGGCATTCGTCAGTCAGAAGTACTCGGTGCACATATCGCCCGGACCAACTTCAGGTTTGATCGCTGTATCACTGGCAGCTTGCGCCGTCAGCAGCACACTGCCGAACTGACGCTGGGTCAACTTGATGCTGCCGGGCTGAAAGCCCCGGAACTGGAAATCGATCCAGCGTTCAATGAATTCGATGCTGAATCCGTCATCCGCGCCCTGCTACCCACTCTTGAAAACGAACCCGAAGCGTTGCATGTGATGCGTAATGCCGCTCAACACCGTGCCGAGTTTCAGCGCCTGTTTTCAATGATCGTCTCTCGCTGGCTCAGCGGTAGCCATGACAATGAAGGCTTGCAGAGCTGGCAGGCATTTGTTGCTCAGGTTCATGCTGGATTACGCCGAATACTTGAACGGGCGGAACGCGGCGAACATATTGCCGTGTTCACCTCGGGCGGCACCATTACCGCCCTGCTCCACCTGATTACTCAAATGCCGGCCGAGCAGGCTTTCCAGCTCAACTGGCACATCGTCAACACCTCGTTCAGCCACCTCAAATTTCGTGGTCACGAGGTTGCCCTGGCAGGCTTCAACAATTTTGCACACTTGCAACTAATCAATACGCCGGAACTCATCACTTATCGGTGATCCAGGCAAACCTTGCAGAACAACCACTAGAAAGGACCGAACCATGACCTCCGTAGCCGACGCCGTTCAAGCCATGAAAGCCAAGTTCAACCCAAGTGCCGCCGCTGGCCTGGACCTGGTTTTCGGCTTCCGTATCGATGAAGACAAACATTTCTCGCTGATCGTCAAAGACAGCACTTGCGAGCTGCAGGAAGGCGAAAACCCTGATGCGCAGGTCACGCTGGTGATGGACGGCGAAACGCTGGAAGGTATTGTCAGCGGCGAGACCGACGGCATGCAGGCGTTCATGGGCGGCAAGCTGCGCGCTGAAGGCGACATGATGCTGGCGATGAAGCTCAGCGAATTGTTCCCGGCCTGATTGCAACGCCCTGAACATGAAAACCGAAGCCTGCGTGCTTCGGTTTTTTTTGGCTGTTTTTTCTGGGTTTCTATAAAAAATACGCCTAACTGATTTTAATGATTTTCTGTAGGAGCTGCCGAAGGCTGCGAAGCATTTCTCCTGATACACCGCGATCGCAGCCTTCGGCAGCTCCTACAAGTCTAATGTTTGCTTCGCAAAAGCGCTGTGTCAGGCACAGAGCGATCTCCTACAGGTCACCCGTTTGCTGCGTGACAGCGTGGGGTCAGGGATACCAAGGCTATTTCTACAGTATCAAGCCCATCAAAACCGATGATCAACCGGCAACACGGCGGCCAATAAGACAGTTTGAACATTGTTAGCTACATTCGATTAGTCAATGATCTACGCGCACCATAATAAGCAGAAGGGATAAGCATGGCGCTTACTGACCAGTCCACAGAGATCCGTGCAGGCGAAGAGCTGGATGCCGCGCTGATAGACCCCTACCTGAAGGCACAGATTCCCGGCCTTAAAGGGATACCGCACATCAGCCAGTTTCCCGGTGGCGCGTCTAACCTGACGTATCTGCTGCAGTACCCTGACCAGGAGTTTGTACTGCGACGCCCGCCCTTCGGCCACAAAGCCCGGTCGGCCCATGACATGGGGCGGGAATTCCGCATCATCAACCAGCTCAAGGATGCCTTTCCATACTGCCCGAAAGCTTATCTGCACTGCGTGGATGAGTCAGTGATCGGTTCCGAATTCTATGTAATGGAGCGAATCAAAGGCATCATTCTGCGTTCGGACTTGCCAGCGGATCTGAACCTGGATGCCAGCCAGACCCAAACCCTGTGCAAGAGCTTCGTTGACCGCCTGGTGGAATTGCACCGCGTGGATTATCAAGCCTGCGGCCTGGGAGACCTGGGCAAGCCCGAGGGCTACGTGGAGCGCCAGATTCGCGGCTGGACGGAGCGCTATGACAACGCCCGCACACCGGATGCGCCCGAGTGGACGCAGGTCAAGGCATGGCTCTCGGATAAAATGCCTGCTGACCACCCTGTACCCGCCATCGTCCATAACGACTATCGCTTCGACAACGTACTGCTCGACCCCGCCAACCCGATGCAGATCATTGGCGTGCTGGACTGGGAAATGACCACCCTCGGCGATCCGCTGATGGATCTGGGCAACACCCTGGCTTACTGGATTCAGGCCGACGACCCGGCCCCGGTGCAGTTGATGCGGCGTCAGCCCAGCCATGCGCCGGGGATGCTCACCCGACAGCAATTCGTCGACTACTACGCTGAACGTTCCGGCATCCGCATCGATAATTTCGATTTTTACTACACCTACGGACTGTTCCGCCTGGCCGGGATCGTGCAGCAAATCTACTATCGCTTTTTCCACGGCCAGACACAGGACAAGCGCTTTGCGCAGTTCATTCACATGAACAAGCTGCTTGAGCACATGAGCCTGCAGGTGATTGCCAAATCTACGCTCTGACTGCAACCCGACACTGCGACCCGACAAGGAAAATAATATGTCCAGAACCGAACTGTTCGACCTCGACGGCAAGATCGCCTTCGTCTCAGGAGCCAGCCGCGGCATTGGCGAGGCCATCGCCAGATTGCTCGCACGGCAAGGCGCACACGTGATTGTCAGCAGCCGCAAGATCGACGGCTGTCAGCACGTGGCAGACGCCATCATCGCCGATGGCGGTCAGGCGACGGCAATGGCTTGCCATATTGGTGAGATGGAACAGATCACCGCGGTGTTCGCGCAGATTCGTGAGCAATTCGGGCGGCTGGATATTCTGGTCAACAACGCGGCCACCAATCCGCAATTCTGCAACGTGCTGGACACTGACCTGGGCGCATTTCAGAAGACCGTGGATGTGAATATCCGGGGCTATTTCTTCATGTCGGTCGAAGCTGGCAAATTAATGCGTGACAGCGGGGGTGGCAGCATCATCAACGTGGCGTCGATCAACGGCGTTTCTCCGGGGGTTTTTCAGGGTATCTACTCAGTCACCAAAGCGGCGGTGATCAACATGACCAAGGTGTTCGCCAAGGAATGCGCGCCTTTTGGCATTCGCTGCAACGCTCTGTTGCCTGGCCTGACCGATACCAAATTCGCCTCGGCACTGGTCAAGAACGACGCGATACTCAAGACCGCCCTGCAGCAGATTCCCCTCAAGCGAGTGGCAGACCCTTCTGAAATGGCCGGTGCCGTGCTTTACCTGGCAAGTGCGGCGTCCAGCTACACGACGGGCGTGGCGCTGAATGTGGATGGCGGGTTTCTGTCCTGACTGCGCGCGGGGAAATCGTTCGCTGCCTACGCTTCGATTAACTCTGTGGGAGTCGGGCTGAACCGCGATCAGGCTGGAAACAGCTCTCGGATAGACCAAGGTGTTCTTATCGCGGGCCCGGCTCCCACAGGTTTTGCGTAATCTTGCTCCACCTTTCCAACTGCGCCACTACCTGCAGTAACATACGCCGCTTCCGGGCAGCCTTTTCTGCCCGACTGCCAAGTAAGCCCTTCCCATGCCTTTTGAACTGAGTGTCGAACCGGGCACCCTCGCGGTGCTGGTTGTCGTTGCCTTTGTTGCCGGTTTCATTGATGCCATTGCCGGAGGCGGCGGCTTGCTGACCACCCCGGCGCTGATGACAGCGGGCCTGCCACCGCATCTCGTGCTGGGCACTAATAAACTCAGTTCGACCTTCGGCTCGGCGACTGCGAGTTTCACCTTCTACCGGCGCAAGCTGTTTCATCCTCGGCAATGGACCCGTGCCCTGATCGGGACCGCTGTCGGCGCACTGATCGGTGCAGCGATCGCTCAGTACCTGCCCGGCGAATGGATCAACCAGATGCTGCCGGTGATTGTTTTCGGTTGCGGGCTCTACCTGCTGTTCGGTGGCACGCCCAAGGCGCCGTTGAACAGCGATGCGCCCATCAAGAAAAAATGGCAGTTGCCTCAAGGCCTGGGGCTGGGTTTTTACGACGGTGTTGCTGGTCCGGGAACGGGTGCCTTCTGGACGGTCAGCTCACTGCTGATCTACCCGCTTGATCTGGTCAAGGCCAGTGGCGTGGCACGCAGTATGAATTTCGTCAGTAACGCGGCCGCGCTGTCGGTGTTTATCTTTTCCGGTCAGGTGGACTGGCTGATCGGCCTGAGCATGGGTATCGCAGTGATGCTGGGGGCCGCGCTTGGCGCCCGTAGCGCCATCAAAGGCGGGGCGAAATTCATTCGCCCGGTGTTCATCACGGTCGTGCTTTGCCTGACCGCCCGCCTAGCCTGGCAGCACTGGTTCGGGGGCGCCTGAGCGCTGCGCCAGATACAGTTCGATCAGATGCCGGGCAATCGAGCGGCTGGCAGGTAATGGCGGTAGGTCATTGATATTGAACCAGCGTGCGTCTTCGATTTCGTCCGGCTGGGGCACAATTTCGCCACTGTCGTATTCGGCATGGAAGCCCAGCATCATGGAATGCGGGAACGGCCAGCACTGACTGCCCACGTAGCGAATGTTTTTCACCTTGACCTGCACCTCTTCCATGACTTCCCGGCGCACGCAGTCTTCGGCGGATTCACCCGGCTCAACAAACCCGGCCAAGGTGCTGTAAACCCCGGTCACGAAGCGTGGCGACCGCGCCAACAGCACTTCATCGCCCCGGGTAATCAGCACGATCATGCTCGGCGAGATGCGCGGATAGAAACGCAGGTTGTCATACTCGCAATACATGGCACGCTCCCCCGCCACCTGCACGGTGGGACGTCCGCAACTGCCACAGAATCGATGCTCCCGTGCCCAGGTGCTGATCTGGGCGGCGTAACCCAGCTGCTGGAAGACGTCGTAATCACCGGACAACATGAACTGACGCAACCCTTGCCAAGTGCAGCCTTCGACTTCGACGGGGTCTTTCAGAACGTATAGATACACCGGCTCGCCATCAAAATGGCCAATACCGTGCTCACTGATGAGGGGCAGCGCCTGTTGTTTGAGCCACTCACGAGGAAACATTGCCCCGTTACCATCCAGCAGGAAACCTTGCTCGCTGTGCACAACAGCCCAACCGCCCGGAGTCTGAACATCCAGTACAGCGGTGGTCCAGCGACTGGGGACTGACATAAGAACTCCCTGATGAGTTGATCTGATTCTCGCGCTATTTTTGCTCTAGTTGTCGAAGACAGGCTTCTGCTTGCTCATCTGTGCAACCATGGCCGTATTCAAGTCCGCCGATTGCAGCATGGCTGCGTTCCAGATGGCAACGTGCTCAAGCCCGTCATCGACACGGTGATCACGCATGTAGCTGATCATTTCCTTGGTTCCAGTAATAGCAATTGGCGACTTGGAAGCGATTTGCGCAGCGATGCCCAGAACACCTTCAAGCAGCCTGGCGCTGTCGGCGAAAACGCGGTTGACCAGGCCAATTTCGCGAGCTTCCGCGGCTTCTACAGTCCGCCCAGTGTAAGCCAGTTCGCGCATGATACCGTCCCCGATGATGCGTGGCAGGCGTTGCAAGGTGCCGACATCCGCAGCCATGCCCATATCGATCTCCCGAATCGCAAACTTCGCGTCCTCGGCGCAATAGCGCATGTCGCACGCTGACACGAGGTCAATGGCACCACCGAGGCAATAACCCTGAATGGCTGCAAGTACCGGCTTGCGACACTGGTCGACCGCAGTGAACGAGGCTTGCAACTGCTGAATCTTGCGCCGCAACGTCCGGGCATTACGCCCGGCGTCCTTACCCAGCTCGTTGGCGACCGAAGCCAGCAGTGTCAGATCGATGCCAGAAGAAAAGTGCTTGCCCGCCCCGCTCAGCACCACGACGCGAACTTCATCGTTCTCATCAATCCACTGGAAAATCTCAATGATTTCAGACCAGAATGCAGCGTCCATGGCGTTGACCTTTTCCGGTCGATTGATCTGCACGTGGGCGATGTGATCACTAAGCTTTACGACAAAGGATTGGTAGTCAGACACGGAGGTTCCTCTCTTGATTTTTCTTGTTCTAGCCACGACTCGATTCAGCCAAAGACTATATCAACACTGGCCGTTACGCGATAAGGCGGCAGTTGTGCCATACGCTGGATATCCGTCCCGAAACCCCGCTGAAAGCGGGCTGCACGGTGCGAAAGTCTGAACGCTCCCGACACTCAGCGGTCCGTTAATAGGTAAGTGATAGTGAGCTGCGTCATAGGCATTGACAGCGCAGCGGCCGATTTCAAGGCTATGCCACACCCCTAAGGTCGCAAGAGGGCGATTCTTGACTACATCAAAAGCAGCAACCGGTATTGTGGGCCTCGATGACATTCTGGCGGGTGGTCTTTCCCGGCGGCATGTGTTTCTACTCGAAGGCGAACCCGGCACAGGCAAGACGACTGTAGCTCTGCAATTTCTTCGTGCAGGTGCCCTTGAAGGCGAACGCTGCCTGTATATCACCCTGTCGGAAACCGACATCGAACTGCGCGACGGTGCAGCTTCCCATGGCTGGACGCTGGACGAGAACATCGTTATCTACGAGCTCACGCCACCTGAAAGTCTGCTCGATGCAGACAATCATCAAAGCTTGTTGTATTCCTCGGACCTGGAGCTGGGCGAAGCAACGCGTCAGATTTTTGAAGTGGTCGAGCGTGTGAGACCTACCCGGGTCGTCATCGACAGCCTCTCAGAGATCCGCTTGCTGGCGCAAAGCTCCCTGCGCTACCGACGGCAGATTCTGTCCATCAAGCATTACTTCACGCGCTACGACGCGACGGTGCTGCTGCTGGATGACCTGACCACCGAAGCACTGGACAAGACGGTGCACAGCGTCGCCCATGGCGTTATTCGCCTGGAAGAACTGAACCCGAATTACGGCGCCGAGCGGCGTCGCCTGCGAGTGGTCAAATATCGCGGGCAGAAATACCGCGGTGGCTTCCACGACTTCACCATCAAGGGTGACGGCATCCACGTTTTTCCTCGGCTTGTGGCTGCAGAACACCGCACCCGATTCGAACGCGGAATACTCTCCAGCGGCGTTCCTGAGCTGGATGCATTATTGGGCGGCGGCATCGACGGGGGCTCCAGCACCTTGATTCTGGGGCCAGCGGGTACTGGTAAGTCGCTGATCTCGCTAGTATTCGCGGCTGCAGCTGTGGCCCGCGGCGAACGTGTCGCGCTGTTCATTTTCGATGAAGAGCTCGGCCTGCTGTTTACCCGCATGCGTAAGGTCGGCATCGATCTGGAAGCGCTGGAAAAGAGCGGCAATCTGCTGATTGAACAGGTCGACGCCGCTGAACTGTCGCCGGGCGAGTTCGCTCACCGGGTACGTGCCAGCGTCGACGAAAAGCAGATCAAAACCGTGGTCATCGACAGTATCAACGGCTATACGGCGGCCATGCCGGAAGAGAATGCACTGATTCTGCATATGCACGAACTGTTGCTCTATCTCAATCGCCAAGGCGCCTCGACATTCATGACCGTTGCGCAACATGGCCTTGTGGGTGACATGCGTGCTCCGGTTGACATCACTTATCTGGCCGATACGGTCATGTTGTTACGCTACTTCGAAGCCCAGGGTGAAGTGCGCCGCGCAATCTCAATCATCAAGAAGCGTACTGGCACTCACGAATCTACCATCAGGGAGTATCGCATCAGTCATCAAGGCCTGAGGATAGGCAAACCGCTCTCAGCGTTTCAGGGTGTGCTCAGCGGCATTCCTCAATACGCCGGATCAAACAGCCCCTTGATGCAGGATGACGAGGAGTGAGCACCCTCGGACTGCTATCGGAAAGGGCAATTATCCTGGCCCCACGGGGCCGGGACAGCCAGATCGCTTTAATGATTCTGCAAGAGGCGGGTTTCCCCGCCCTCGTCGCCCATACCCTTGCCGACCTGAGCGCTGAGCTGAGCCTCGGCGCGGGTATGGCGATCATCGCCGACGAGGCCCTGCGCGGCAAAGACATCGGCATTCTGGTGCAGACCCTGGAGCGCCAGCCGCCCTGGTCGGACCTCCCTGTGGTGCTCCTTACCCATCACGGCGGCCCGGAAAAGAGCCCTTCGGCCTACCTGGGCACCATGCTGGGTAACGTGACCTTCCTTGAGCGCCCTTTCCATCCCTCCACACTGGTCAGTCTGGTCACCACCGCAATCCGCGGACGTCGGCGACAATACGAAGCCAGAGCGCGCATGGAAGACCTGGCGGAAGGCGAGCAACGTTTACAGAACGCACTCAAAGCCGGACGTCTGGGCTCATGGCAACTTGAAGCCGAGTTCCTGACCCTCGACTGCTCGGATATATCCCGCTCTCATTACGGGCGCAGCGAGAGCGAGCGCTTTGACTATGAAGACTGGCTCGACGCGGTCTTCGCCGAAGACCAGCCTCGCATGCAATCGGCGCTGCAGCGCAGCCTGGACAGCGGCGACGATTTCATCATCGAATATCGCAACGTATGGCCTGATGGCTCATTGAATTGGGTTGATGTCCGGGCGCGTGCCATTCGCGCCAAGAATGGCCGGGTCAGCTCTTTGGCAGGGGTGACGTCTGACATCACCGAGCGCAAGCAGGCTGAAGCGCAACTGCGACAACTCAACGAAACCCTTGAGCAGCAGGTCGAAGAACGTACCTCCCAGCTCAAGCACAACGAAGAAGTGTTGCGCCAATCGCAGAAAATGGAAGCGGTTGGCCAATTGACCGGGGGCATTGCCCACGACTTCAATAACATGCTGACCGGCATTATCGGCAGCTTGGAGTTACTGCGAAGGCGTCTGGCTCGCGGGAATACCGAAGACCTGAACAGCCTGATTGACCTGGGCGTTACGTCCGCCAACCGTGCCGCCGCCCTGACCCATCGATTACTTGCCTTCTCCCGCCGCCAGTCACTGGACTCCAAACCGGTCGAGATGAATCAGTTGATCAGCTCCATGGGCGAGCTGCTCAACCGAAGCCTCAACGAGAGCATTCGTCTGGAGCTTCACCTGCACGAGCAGCTCTGGACTGCGGAAGCCGACCCCAACCAACTGGAAAGCGCCCTGCTCAACCTGGTGCTCAACGCCCGGGACGCCATGCCTGATGGCGGTCTGTTGATCGTTGAGTCGTCCAACGAGAGTCTGGACAGATCCTTCACCAATGCCCACGAGAACCTGCTGCCTGGCGATTACGTGGTGCTCAGCGTCAGTGACACCGGTTACGGCATGCCGGACAGCGTAATCAGCCGCGCCTTCGACCCGTTCTTCACGACCAAACCCATTGGTCAGGGCACCGGGCTCGGTCTTTCGATGATCTATGGCTTCAGCAAGCAGTCCCACGGCCATGTCGCAATCAAAAGCGAAGTAGGCAAAGGCACCACGGTTCAGCTATACCTGCCACGCTTCAAAGGCCAGCAGACTCAAGACGAGCAGATCATCCACAGTCCGGAGAGCTTTGCCAAAGAAGGCGAAACGGTGCTTATCGTTGAGGATGATGCCGCAGTCCGGGTATTGGTCAGCGAAGTTCTGGGCGAATTGGGTTATGCCTACGTGGAGGCGGGTTCCGGACCTGAAGCCGTGCCTATCCTGGAGTCCGGCCAGCGTATTGACCTGCTGATCAGCGACGTCGGTCTGCCGGGCATGAACGGTCGGCAACTGGCCGAAATAGGCCGTCAGTTGCGTCCGAATCTCAAAGTGCTATTTATCACCGGTTATGCCGAGCACGCGGCCGTCAGAGCGGGCTTTCTCGATGATGGCATGCAGATGATCACCAAGCCGTTCGCCTTTGACAACCTGACGTCCAAGGTTCGGGAGATGATCGAGGAGTGAATGACTGTTGCGGCGCCATCAACCCGATAGGTGATGGCGCAAGGAGATGATCGATTCAGGCCAGAAGCTTTTCGATCTGGGAATGCAGGGTCTCCATATTGAATGGCTTGGCCAGAATCGGCGCCTTTTTCGCAATGGGGCTGCCGGACTCGACGATTTCTGCCGGATAACCGCTGATGAAGATAACCTTCAGTTCCGGCCGAAGTTTCACGGCAGGCTCTGCGATCATCACGCCGGATATCCCGCCAGGCAGGCGGTAATCAGTGATCATCAGATCCAGATGGGGCTTGGTGGCAAGAATTTCGAACGCCTGCTCACCGTTCTCCGCCTGCAACACTCGATAGCCCTCGCCCGACAGATAGTCGGCAAGCAACATCAGGATCAGCGGCTCGTCTTCGACGATGAGGACGACATTTTCTGCATCAGAGCTCATGGAACTGCCTTCGGTTAAATAGCTGCCATTACGACCATGATGATGGCCGTAGGTTGCGTAAATATCGGATAAATCTGACGTTGATTTCTTGCGCTGCTAAACCGGCAGGCAGACCCTGAACATAGAGCCTTCGCCTTCTGCGCTTTCCACAACAATGCGCCCACCATGAGCAGACACAATCTGGTCAGAGATAAACAAACCGAGGCCCAGTCCATGCACCGCATGGTTGGCAGCAACCCGTTCGAACTGCTGAAAAATCCGCTGCTGGTTTTCCGCGCTGATACCAATGCCCTGATCATGGACCTCAACCCGCGCCTCACCGTCCTCAGCGTAAACGCGGACCTTGATGGGCTTGCGGGCGCCATAGCGCAGGGCGTTAGTCAGCAGGTTGGCAATCACTTGCTCGATGCGGAACTCGTCCCACACACCGATGACTGGCTCTTCAGCCTTGAACGTCACACTGGATTCGGCCGCTGCAATCTGCGCGGAGAAGCTTTCGAGCAGGTTACTGACCAGTTCGGCAAGATCGAAGGCGCTGGTGCGGATCGACAGCTTGCCAGTGCGAATACGTGAGACATCAAGCATGTCTTCGATAAGGCGGATCAGGCTCTGAATCTGGCGCTCGTCACGATCAACCATGGCCCGCAGCTTTTCCATGGTGAACGCTGCGGCGTTGTCTTTGGCCAGGTGCAGCTTGCGCAGCTGGGTTTCCAGAATCAGTCCGTTCAGCGGCGTGCGCACTTCGTGGGAGACGATTGACATGAAGTCGTCGCGCATCCGCACGGCGTGCTCCAGTTCGTTCTGAGTCACCTGCAGCTTTGCCAGCAACTGCTCCTGCTCTCGACGACTCTGCTCCAGCGCTTCGACCTGCAGTTTCATCGCCTTGCGTTGGCGATACAGGTCGACGAATACGTTGACCTTGCTCTTGACCGCATGAATGTCCAGAGGCTTGTGCAGAAAATCCACAGCGCCGCTTTCGTAACCCTTGAAGGCGTAGTTAAGCTCGCGCCCTGCGGCACTGACAAACACAATTGGAATATTTTTGGTGCGATCCGTGCCGCGCATCATTTCCGCGAGCTCAAAGCCGTTCATGCCCGGCATCTGAACATCGAGGATGGCCATGGCAAATTCGTGCTCAAGCAGCAACGACAAGGCCTCATCGGCCGACAAGGCTTTATAGACCTCACGATCTTCGCGCTTGATCAGCGCTTCGAGCGCCAACAGGTTTTCCGGCAGATCATCAACGATCAGCAACTTGGCTTGAATGTCACTCAGCATGCAATTCGTTCCAGCTCGACCAACAGTTGGCCTATATCGTTTAAAGGCAGGAGGTAATCAGGCTTATGAAGCGCCAGGGCGGCATCAGGCATGGTGCGCGCCTGAGCCTCGTCCGGATCCTGAACCACCGTCATGCCGCCGGAAAGCTTGATACACGACAGACCATAGGCGCCGTCGTTATTGGCGCCTGTCAACAGGAAACCCGCCAGACGCGGCCCGTAGGCATCCGCGGCTGACTGAAAAAGAATGTCGATACTTGGCCGGGAATGAAATACCCGATCCTCCTGACTCAGCGACAGGCTCAAATCATTTTCCACCGACAAGTGATAACCCGGCGGCGCGAAATAAAGCGTACCAGGAGCAATATCTTCCTTATCGTCCGCTTCTTTTACCTTGAGCGGTACCCGCGCCTGAAAAACCTGAGCCAACTGACTAATGCGCTTTTCAGGTACATGCAGCACAGTCAGGATAGGCAACCGATAACCGACCCTCAGCGATGCAAATATCTTCAGCAGCGCATCGACTCCGCCGGCGGACGCACCTACCACAATGGCGTCTACGACCGGCAGTGGTGAGTCAATTACGTCATTGCCAGAGAATGATCTTTTCATGTCTTGCGGTAGATCCGTTCCGGTTTGACCAAAGGCTCGAAATGGCTGCTGTAGCCGGAAAAATCCAGCGTTTCCTTGCTGCCCAGTACCAGAAACCCCCGGTGACAGAGCGACTCATGGAAGAGCCCGAACGCGCGATCCTGCAATTTCTTGTTGAAGTAAATCAGTACATTTCGGCATGAAACCAACTGTGTTTCGGAGAACACGCTGTCAGTTGCCAGACTGTGGTCAGCGAACGTCACGTTTTCACGCAGGGTTTTGTCGAATATCGCGTAATCGTAGGCGCTGGTGTAGTAATCGGAAAACGCGCACTGACCGCCAGCCTTCTGGTAGTTATCGGTATAAGCACGGACATTTTCCATAGAGAAAATCCCCTGCCTCGCCTTGTCCAGCGAGCTCGGGTTGATATCAGTGGCGTAAATGATCGTCCGGTCCAGCAGGCCCTCTTCGCGCAGCAGAATGGCCATCGAGTAAACCTCTTCGCCCGTGCTGCATCCGGCAATCCATACCTTGATTGACGGGTAGGTGCGCAGCAGCGGAACTACCTCCTGACGGATCGCCAGAAAATGCGACGGATCGCGAAACATCTCGCTGACCGGGATCGTCAGAAATTGCAGCAATTGCATGAAGGCCTGAGGGTCGTGAATCACCCGTTCCTGCAATGCAGAAATAGTCGTGCAGTCAAACTGGCGCAGCGCGTGACTGATGCGGCGCTTCACCGATGCGCCGGAGTAGTCACGAAAGTCGTAGCTGTACTTGAGATAAATAGCCTCAATCAACAGACGTATTTCGATGTCCGTGTTTCTGTCTTGAGACATGGCGGAACCTTTAGGTGCGGGCTGGATGCTCAGCTTGGGCTCATCCAACTCAAATACGTTCCATTTTGGGCAGCCAGACACGTATCAGCGAGAACAGTCGGTCCAGGTCAATAGGTTTGGCCAGATAGTCATTTGAGCCAGCCTGCAGACAACGCTCCTGGTCATCCTTCATGGCTTTGGCAGTCACGGCGATGATCGGCAGCTTGCGCCAGCGTGGATCCTTGCGAATCTCGATGGTCGCTTCATAGCCATCCATCTCCGGCATCATCACGTCCATCAACACCAGATCGATATCTTCGATTTCGTTCAGCTTGCTGATGGCCTCGAAGCCGTTACGCGCAACTTCGACCACCGCGCCCTTGTGCTCCAGCGCGCTGGTCAGGGCAAAGATATTACGTACGTCATCGTCGACGACCAGAATCCTGCGCCCTTCAAAGACCTTGTCGCGACTGCGCGCGGTCTTGAGCATCTTCTGGCGCTCGTTGGAGAGCTGCGACTCAACCTTGTGCAGGAACAGCGTGACTTCATCCAGCAAGCGTTCGGGTGAGCGCGCGCCCTTGATGATGATCGAGCGTGAATACTTCATCAGCTCAGCTTCTTCATCGCGGGTCAGGTTGCGACCGGTGTACACGATGACCGGCGGGAACGAGCAGATTTCATCGGTGGACATACGCTTGAGCAACTCATTGCCCAGCATGTCTGGCAACTTCAAGTCGATGATCATGCAGTCATAGATATTGTCGCGCAGCAGGTCCAGCGCATCCTGGGCGAAACCTACTGCGGTGATTTCAATGTCGTCGTCCCCGATCAACCGCGCAATGCTGTCGCGTTGCAGGGCGTCATCTTCCACCAGCAGGATACGTTTGACCTTTTGGGTCAGCTTGGATTCGAGCTTGGCGAAGACATCCTTGAGCTCTTCACGGGTGGTCGGCTTCACCGCATAGCCCACAGCGCCCATGTGCATGGCCGCTTCCTGACGATCTTCAACGGAAATCACGTGAACCGGGATGTGTCGCGTTGGCGCCAGCTCTTTCAGGCGCTGCAAAACCGTCAGCCCGGAATGATCCGGCAGGCGCATGTCCAGCAGGATTGCGTCCGGGGTGAACTGAGCCGCCAGGTTGAAACCGTCATCGGCGGCATGGGCAACAAGGCAGTGGTAACCCAGCTCGTGAGCCAGGTCGAAAAGGATTTTGGCGAAAGCCACTTCGTCTTCAATCACAAGAATGCAGCGCTTGCTCGACGGCAGCCTTTCCCGGTCATCGGCGAAGCTCGGCACAGGCGCTTTAGCGGGTGTCGCGGGAACCGCTGCGGCAGCCGGCGGCAAAGATGCCGATGCATGCACAGGCATAGCAGACATAACCGGCGCTGGGGTTGGCGCAGGGACTTCGCCATATTCCAGCTGCACCGACTCGACATACTGTTCAGGAAGAACCAGGGTGAAGATACTGCCCTGCCCCGGCTCGCTGGTTACACTGATCGAACCACCGAGCAGGCGCGCCAGATCCCGGGAAATGGACAACCCCAGACCGGTGCCGCCATAACGGCGGTTGGTGGTGCCATCAGCTTGGCGGAAGGCTTCGAAGATGCTTTCCTGCTGCTCTGCTGCAATGCCGATCCCGGAATCGCGCACCGTAAAGACAATCCCTGCGCCCGGCTGACGCGAGACGATCATGCTGACAGTGCCGGTTTCGGTGAACTTGATAGCGTTCGACAGCAGGTTTTTCAGGATCTGTTCCAGTCGCTGGCGATCGGTGTAGAGCATGGTCGGCGCACCGGCCTGCAGCTCCACATGGAAATCAAGCTTCTTGTCGAGGGCCAATGGCTGGAACATATTGCGCAGCCCTTCTACCAGACGAGACACGCTGCTGTTTTCCGGGCGCATGTCCAGCTTGCCGGCTTCGACCTTGGAAATATCCAGAATATCGTTGATCAGGTTGAGCAGATCATTACCGGCTGAATAGATCGATTCGGCAAACTTGACCTGTTCGGCGGTGAGATTGTCCGTCGGGTTTTCAGCCAGCAGCTTGGCCAGAATCAACGAACTGTTGAGCGGCGTGCGCAGCTCGTGGGACATGTTGGCAAGGAATTCGGATTTGTACTTGCTGGAGCGTTGCAGCTCGTCAGCACGATTTTCAAGCTCGACCTGAGCAATGTTCAGCTCTTCATTCTTGCGATCAAGGGCATCACGCTGCTCGGAAAGGACCTGAGCCTGATCAGCCAGTTGCTCGTTGGTCTGCTCAAGTTCGGCTTGCTGGGTTTCCAGATGCGCCTGAGACTCCTTGAGAATCCTCGACTGCTCCTCCAGCTCCTCGTTGGCGGTGCGCAGCTCTTCCTGCTGGACCTGCAGCTCTTCGTTGAGCTGTTGGGTTTCAGCCAATACTTCCTGCAAACGCTGACGATAACGCGCGGCTTCGATGGAGGTACCGACGTTGTCGGCAATCAGTTCCATGAACTCGACATCGCTCTCGGTCAGAGGACGCAGGAAGCCCAGCTCGATGACGCCGTTGACCTGGTCGTCGTTACTGGTGGGCACAACGAGAATGCTGCGTGGGTCGCCCTCACCCAACCCGGAAGACACCTTGAAATAATTACTCGGTACATCATCCAGACGGATGATCTTGTCTTGCTGCGCAGCCTGACCGATCACGCCTTCGCCACTGTAGAGGGACTGCTCGTGCTGTTCCTGCTCACGGGAGAAACCATAGGACGCGACGCGCCTGAGGCCGCCGTGCTCCTGACGCACGTAAACGGCCGCAACCACACTGCCCAGATACTGAGCGAAGAATTGCAGGACGTTGGACCCCAGGGTATTCAGCGTTAATTGACCCAATACCTGTTCAGCCAGCTCACTCTGACCATTGCGCAGCCAGGCGACTTTTTTCAGGCGCTCGGCGTTTTCTTCCTGAAGCTTGAGGTTGTCGCCATAAGTACTGGACAAGGCCAGCAGATCCCGACGACCGATGTACGCAAGAAATCCGCTGACACACAGAACAAAAACAAGGTAAAGGCTGACTGACAGGACGGTTGTGCGTGTGACGTCGGCATTGCGCGCGAGACGCAATTGCTGCTCTACAGCGACAACTTCTTCGTACTGGCTGCGAATCTCGTCCGTCAGGCGCTTGCCTCGCCCAGTCCGTAGCGGGGCCACGAACTCGCCTTTTATCCGCCGCTGATTAATCATCTCCTCAGCGTACTGACCCCAGTCTTCCTGCAATGCCTGGATACGCTTGAGCCGGTCAACCTGAGGCGGGTTATCGGCAACGAGTACCTCAAGCCCCTTCAGCTCTGCAGTGAGCGCCGGTTTTGCCAGCTCATACGGGTCGAGATAACGTTCGTCACCCGCCAGCAAATAACCACGCATACCGGTTTCCATATCGATGGAAAGCTTCAGCGCGCGATTGGTATTGTTGATCACTCGGTCGGTGTGCTCGACCCACTGGATGACTGACAGCAAATAGCTGATCAGACCGATGAAAAAGACCGCGCTGATAACACCCACACTCAGGGGTAAAGTGACGTTGCGGCCAAGCAATTTACGAAAACGTTGCTCATCGACAGTAGACGGACGGATCATGAGTCATCCTTGGTGATCATCAAACCATGAAGTTTGCCGTAATATTAAGAAAAAGACTCTCATTTCTCACACAGATATCTGAATTTTCTGACATTTAGCTGCCTAAGAACGCATTATTCGTTTCATCAGTGGTACAGCTCGCCTTACCACTCACTCAAACGAGTGCAAATGTTGCTAGCTGGCACCTCCAGCGTTATTTTGCTTACCCGTACCGGTCGCATTACGCCGACCCTGCAGATTTTAAGGAAATCACCTATGTCCGTTCCTGCCAGCACCATTCTAGTGGTCGAAGACGACGCCATTGTCCGCATGCTGATCGTCGACGTGCTGGAAGAGCTGGAATACACAGTGCTCGAAGCTGAGGACGGTGAAGAGGCTCAAAAAGTGCTTGAAGACGAATCGAAGGTCATTGATTTGATGATGACCGACCTTGGCCTTCCAGGCATGGATGGCAAAGAGCTGGCTGCGATTGCGTGCAAGCTTCGCCCGTCTCTGCCGGTTCTTTTCGCCAGCGGTTATGCCGAAAGCATTGATGTCCCGGCAGGCATGCACAACATCGGCAAACCGTTCTCGATTGATCAATTGCGTGACAAGGTAAAAAGCATTCTTGGATAAGCACGATTCGCAGCAACAGCCGGACAGCTCCGTTTCGGACGCGACAACCCATGTATTGATCATTGGCTATGTGTGGCCCGAGCCTCGCTCCTCGGCCGCCAGCGGTCATGTCATGCAATTGATCCAGTGCTTTATGGAGCAAGGCTGGCAAATCACCTTTGCCAGCCCAGCCACCGAAGGCGAGCACAAGGCAAACCTGGCTGAGCTGGGGATTTGTGAGGTCCACATTGAGCTGAACGACAGTAGCTTCGATGTTTTCATCAGCGAATTGCAGCCGGATATCGTTCTCTTCGATCAGTTCATGATCGAAGAGCAATTTGGCTGGAGGGTGGAGAAACATTGCCCCCATGCCCTGCGACTGCTGGAAACCTCAGACCTGCAAAGCTTGCGTCACGCGCGCCACATGCAGCTCAAAAACTACTTGAGTAATGCAGATCAAGCTGATGATTTAAAACGTTTTTTTGAAGAATCAGATCGCGACATTTTTTCCGCGATGGCAACCGGCGACCTGGCCCAGCGTGAGATCGCCGCCCTGTACCGCTCCGACCTCAGTCTGATGACGTCCGACGTGGAAATGCAGTTGCTTACCCGTGAATTCCGGGTGCCTGAGGGGATCTTGCACTGGTGTCCGCTGATGGTCAGCAATGTTCCTGCGACAGCGCGCCCGTTCGCCGAGCGAGCGCATTTCCTGAGTATCGGCAACTTCCGACACGCGCCTAACTGGGATGCGGTGCTCTGGATGAAAAACGCCATCTGGCCGCTGATACGTCAGCAACTGCCCAAGGCTCAGTTGCATATCTACGGCTCCTACACGCCACCCAAAGCCACTGCGCTGCACAACGCGGCGCAGGGCTTCCATGTGATGAATTGGGCGGAAGACGCTTTGAAGGTGATGTCCGAGGCGCGTATTTGCCTGGCGCCGTTACGCTTTGGCGCGGGGGTCAAAGGCAAGATTGTCGATGCCATGTTGTGCGGCACGCCAACCGTCACCACGCCGATCGGTGCTGAAGCCATGAACGGCAACCTGCCCTGGCCCGGCTGCGTTGCAAGCAGCGCTGCCGAAATCGCTGATGCAGCAGTGCGCCTGTATCAGGATCAAGAGCGTTGGCATGAAGCGCAGAGCGCTGGCTGGGAGCTGCTTGACGCGCGCTACAGGCACCAGAAGCATTGCACAAGCCTGATTGCCCGTATCGAGTACCTGCGTCAGAACCTGCAAGCCCATCGAACTGCAAACTTCACCGGCGCAATGCTGCGACACCACCATCACAAGAGCACCCAATACATGGCGCAGTGGATTGAGGCGAAGAATCGCAATCCGGTGAAGCCTTGAGGCGCACCTCAGCCCCATGTGGGAGCGTATTCATTCGCGAATGCGGTGTGTCAGCCAGATAATATCTCTCAGGCACGGCCAATCGCGAATGAATTCGCTCCCACGGTGATACCCCATTTCAACTCGGCATTCCGCGGACCTGGGCAAAGAGTCGAAATCCGGTGAATCCTTGAGTCGTGCCTCCTGCCCGTGTGCAGACCGTGTGAAAACCCTCAGACAAAAACAAACTGCGCGCGCTCACGTGAAATCTTTAAAAGTTTGTGTGGGTCACAGACCTCAAACTCACGTAGTAGCGCGGTTTTTTGAGCGTTTTTTAGCCAGCTAATTGGCTCGGGAGGTTTTCACACAGCCTGTGTGGGAGCGAATTTATTCGCGATGCGATGTGTCGGCCAAAGATATTTTTCGGCATACCCTGTGATCGCGGACAAGCCTGGCTCCCACAGAGATTCGCTCCGCAACAAACGCTATCCCATCTAAATAGCTTGCACATTAAGCAATAAAAACAATTGGTTATGGATAATACCTAGAATCTACATCTCATTTCTCAACAGATACGTATCCATGATCCAGCCCTTCTCCTGCCGCGCCTTCGCTCTCGCGTTCTTGATCTGCTCACACACCTCATCCAGCGGCCCTGCAATCAGGATTTCATCTGGCGTCCCAAGATAAGCTCCCCAGTAAATATGCAGGCCCTGGTTAAGAAACCGCTCAAACGTGCAGTGTGCATCAAGCATTACGATGGTGTTCTCAGGTGCTGCATTGCGCTCAAGCGCCAGCCTGCGCCCGGTGGTGATATGGATAGGTTCGCCAATACGATTCAACGGAATACGATGCTGCGCCGCCAATGCCTGTACGCTGCTAATACCCGGAATTACTTGATAATCAAATAGTTGAGGGGAGTCTTCAAGAATTAACTCGAAGACTCTTAAGGTGCTGTCGTACAGCGTCGGCTCACCCCAGATCAGGAAAGCAGCCGTTTGCCCCGCTTCTACTTCATCAATGATCAGGCGCTGAAACAACGCCGCCCGTTGCTGATGCCAGCGTGCAACGCCTTGCTGGTAGGAATGTGGATCATCCTCCCGGGAGGGGTCGCTGACCTGCAGCAAGCGATAGTCATCACCGGTGATGTAACGCTCACAGATATCCTTCCTAAGGCGCAGCAAATCATCGTTTGCGTAGCCTTTATCAAGCACGAAGAACACGTTGGCGCGATTCAGCGCATTGATGGCCTGAATGGTGATCTGCTCCGGATTGCCGGAACCGATGCCGATCAGGAGGATGGTTTTCATGAGTTCACTCCAGACGGAACTGAATGGCGCAGGTGGTGCATCAAACTCAACGCCCTATGGAAGAGATGCCTGGTCTGGGCGCAATCCGGCAATCCGGCGATAAACGATAATGCGGTGTGTCTTGTGGCTGCGTCTCATGCATCGCGGGCAAGCCCTGCTCCCACAGGTCATACGCGATCATAGAATCTTCCACACAGGTTGCATCCTGAAGCGAGCGTGCCAGTTGCCACAGGAAACTCTGGATGCTATCGCACACTCAGATAGTGCACATTAGCAGCCTGGCATTCTGGATATCGGCCACATGATGACAAAAACAACAAGAGTCACAGACCCCTCATATGAATTGATGGACGACCATAACGGCTTGTCGATCATCTATCGCGAACACGGCTTCCCCTGTCCATTGGTGCGTTGGCACTTTCACAAGGAATACGAACTGCACCTGATCGTGGCCAGTTCCGGCAAGGTCTTTGTCGGCGACTACATCGGTAACTTCTATCCCGAGTCCCTGTTCCTCACAGGGCCCAATCTGCCTCATAACTGGATCAGCCAGATCGAAGAGGACGAGGTCGTCACCAAGCGCGACATGCTGGTGAATTTCACTGACGAGCTATTCGAAAGCGGCAGCCAGATTTTCGCCGAGCTGAAGACTCTGGCCCCACTGCTGGAGCGCTCGCAGTACGGCATCGAGTTCCGCTGCAAACGGACCATTCGCCAGGCCACGAAACTGATGCAGAAGATCGCCGATTCCAAGGGCATCACCCGCCTGGGCCACTTTCTCATCCTGCTTGAATTACTGGCGGCCAGCGATGACTACCAGCTGCTGTCCGGCAGCAACTCGGCACCGATCGCCGATGAACACAGTGTCGATCGCACCAACAAGGCCGTCGATTACATCTTCGCCAACTACGCGCGGGAACTGCCGCTGGAAGAAGTGGCCGATTATCTCGGAATGAAGCCGACTTACTTCTCCCGGGTCTTCAAGCAAGCTACCGGCCGCTGCTACGTCGAATTCGTCAATCGTCTACGTATCAGTAAATCCTGTGAGCTACTGGCCGACGGCGACAAGCCTGTGACAGATGTGTGTTTCGAATCAGGCTTCAACAATATTTCAAATTTCAATAGACGCTTTCAGCAGCTCAAGGGCATGACCCCGTCGCATTATCGACGGCTGGCCGTTCAGCGCCTCACCGAACAAAACCTGTACTGATTCACCGCGCGCACTCAATCAACGTCTACGCTGAAACTGCGTCGCAGACGGTCGCGATAAGGCTGCGGCAGTCTAGCGTGGATTTTTCAGGCGCCAACGGAGTACAAAAAAGTATCAGCCCAAGTGTCATGCAGGATTTGTCATCTGCGCCTGCGCCCGCTGTAATCAATCCACATCTTCCACACCTCCGGAAGACACAAAAACAATAACCGACCTTCTGCAGCTCTATGGGCGCGGAAGAGGAGTGATAAATGAAGACCTCTGCAAAAGTTCTGCTTGCCGGTACCTGTCTGGCACTCTGCGCCACCGCCTCTGCGGGCGAAGTCACAATCGCCACGGTCAACAACAGCGACATGATCCGCATGCAGCGCCTGTCGAAAACCTTCGAAGAAAAGCATCCCGACATCAAACTCAAGTGGGTCGTCCTCGAAGAGAACGTCTTGCGCCAGCGCCTGACCACAGACATCGCCACCAAAGGCGGACAGTTCGATGTGCTGACCATCGGCATGTACGAGGCGTCGCTATGGGGCGCCAAAGGCTGGCTGCAGGAGATGAAGGACCTGCCCGCCAGCTACGCGCTGGACGACGTTTTCCCGTCAGTGCGCGATGGCCTGTCGGTGGACGGCAAACTGTTTGCACTGCCCTTCTATGCCGAAAGCTCGATCACCTACTACCGCACCGACCTGTTCAAGGCTGCGGGTCTGACCATGCCTGAACGTCCTACCTGGACGCAGATCGCCGAATTCGCTGACAAACTCACCGACAAGTCCAAAGAACAGTACGGTATCTGCCTGCGAGGCAAGGCCGGCTGGGGCGAGAACATGGCGCTGATCACCACCGTCGCCAACTCGTTTGGCGGGCGCTGGTTCGATGAGCAATGGAAACCGCAGTTTGATCAACCGGAATGGAAAAACGCGCTAACTTTCTACGTCGACACCATGAAGAAATCTGGCCCACCAGGCGCCTCGAGCAACGGCTTCAACGAAAACCTCGCCCTGTTCAACAGCGGCAAATGCGCCATCTGGGTCGACGCCAGCGTTGCCGGTTCCTTTGTCACCGACAAGAGCCAGAGCAAGGTCGCTGACAGCGTAGGCTTCACTTACGCCCCTCATGAAGTCACCGACAAAGGTTCGGCATGGCTGTATTCATGGGCACTGGCGATCCCGACCAGCGCAAAAAACCAGACCGACGCCAAAGCCTTTACCGAATGGGCGACCTCAAAAGAGTACGCAGCTTTGGTGGCCGAGAAAGACGGCGTGTCCAACGTCCCGCCAGGGACTCGCGCCTCGACCTACACCGATGCCTACAAGAAAGCTGCGCCTTTCGCCAATATCACTCTGGAATCGCTGAAGGCCGTGACGCCGAAAGCGCCAACCCTCAAACCAGTGCCCTATGTTGGCATTCAACTGGTGACCATTCCCGAGTTTCAGGCCATCGGCACTTCAGTTGGTCAGCAGTTCTCCGCGGCTCTGGTAGGTACGGCAACACCTGATGCCGCATTGAAAAACGCGCAAAGCTCCACCGAGCGAGACATGAAGCGAGCAGGTTATCCAAAGAAATAGTCGCAGCTGACTATTAGTCGGGGCGCCCGCCCCCCCCCCCACGCCGCGCGATTTGGACCCAGCGTAGCGATCATGACACCCACAACGAACAACCCAGACGC
>NZ_JAWHNU010000006.1:35011-176260 GCF_032582135.1 Pseudomonas syringae group sp. J309-1
CCCCCTCTATAACTCTATCTCTTTTTTAATAAAAAAAAAATACTGAGACCGTCAATTTTTGGGGGCCCCCGCCCCCCCCGACACCCTGCTCTCCTTTTGCACCCAGGATCGCCATCATGACAACCTCAACTATCAAGCCTCAGGCCCTCACGCCTGACGATAACCCGTCAGTTAAAGGCAGCGTGACCAAACCCGGCTGGTTTCTGGTCAGCCCATCGGTCCTGCTGTTGCTGGTGTGGATGATCGTCCCGCTAGGCATGACCATCTACTTCTCGCTGATTCGTTACAACCTGCTCAACCCCGGCGAGAACGAATTCGTCGGTCTCGAAAACTTCGAATACTTCGTCACCGACAGCGGATTTCTTCCTGGCGCGACCAATACGCTGTTGCTGGTCGGCAGTGTGCTGTTGATCAGCGTGGTGTTGGGGGTGCTGATTTCTGCCCTGCTGGAAGCGAGCGAGTTTCTCGGGCGCGGCATCGTGCGGGTATTGTTGATTTCGCCATTCTTCATCATGCCCACCGTGGGCGCGCTGATCTGGAAGAATCTGATTTTCCATCCGGTGTCCGGCATCCTCGCCTGGGTCTGGAAGCTGTTTGGTGCCCAGCCGATTGACTGGCTGGCCAATTACCCACTGCTGTCGATCATCATTATTGTCTCGTGGCAGTGGCTGCCGTTCGCCATCCTGATCCTGATGACCGCCATGCAATCGCTGGATCAGGAGCAGAAAGAAGCCGCACGGCTTGATGGCGCCGGGCCTATCGCTATTTTCTGGCATTTGACGCTGCCGCATCTGGCCCGGCCGATCGCCGTGGTGGTGATGATCGAAACCATCTTCCTGCTCTCGGTATTCGCGGAAATCTTCACCACCACCAATGGCGGTCCGGGCTTCGCCTCGACCAACCTGGCGTACCTGATCTACAACCAGGCCTTGCTGCAATTCGACGTGGGCATGGCGTCCGCTGGCGGTTTGATTGCCGTGGTCATTGCCAACATTGCTGCAATCATCCTGATCCGGATGATCGGCAAAAACCTCACTGACAAGTCCTGAGGGCCGAATCATGATGACGCTCAAACAATCCCGACGCCTGCAGAGCGTGCTGCTCGGCACCTTGTGCTGGGTGATCGCCGCGCTGATCTTTTTCCCGATCTTCTGGATGGTCCTGACCAGCTTCAAGACCGAAATCGACGCGTTCGCCACGCCGCCGCAATTTATCTTTACGCCGACCTTGGAAAACTACCTGCACATCCAGGAGCGTAGTGACTACTTCCACTTCGCCTGGAACTCGGTGGTGATCTCGTTCAGCGCAACGATTCTGTGCATGCTGATCGCGGTACCTGCAGCCTACTCCATGGCTTTTTTCGAGACCAAACGGACCAAGAACACGCTGTTGTGGATGCTCTCGACGAAGATGCTGCCCCCGGTGGGCGTGCTGATGCCGATCTACCTGCTGGCCAAGACCTTCGGCCTGCTGGACAGCCGCATTGCGCTGATTGTGATCTACACGCTGATCAACCTGCCCATCGTGGTCTGGATGATTTACACCTATTTCAAGGATATCCCCGGTGAAATCCTCGAGGCATCGCGACTGGACGGTGCCAGCACTCGCCAGGAAATCTTCAAGGTGCTGATCCCGATCTGCAAAGGCGGCCTGGCATCCACTGCGCTGTTGTCGCTGATCCTGTGCTGGAACGAGGCGTTCTGGTCGCTGAACCTCACCTCGTCCAACGCTGCGCCACTGACTGCGCTGATCGCCTCCTACTCCAGCCCCGAAGGGTTGTTCTGGGCCAAGCTCTCCGCTGTCTCGACCCTGGCCTGCGCGCCGATCCTGATCTTCGGCTGGATCAGCCAGAAGCAACTGGTGCGCGGCCTGTCGTTCGGGGCTGTTAAATGATTAATCCAGAAGACACTTTACCTGTAGGAGCTGCCCTGATGTCCCTGACACCGCGCTGTCGCGCGGCTACCGGACCTGTAGGAGCGCGCTTGCCCGCGATTCGGTCTGTGAGTTTATGAATCTACCGCCTGTGCTGACGTAATCGCGGGCAAGCGCGCTCCTACAGGTAAAAAGCATTCCAGATCAGGTAATTGCATTTTGTTTGATAGGCGCGCAACCCGGTCGCTCCTACAAGAATAGGGTCAACCATTTCTGAAATATTCAAGAATAAGAACGGAGGCCACCATGGCTAACCTCAGCATCAGAAATCTGCAAAAAGGCTTCGACGGTCACCAGATCATCAAAGGTATCGATCTGGACGTGAAAGACCGCGAGTTCGTGGTCTTCGTGGGGCCGTCGGGCTGCGGCAAATCCACCCTGCTGCGATTGATCGCCGGGCTGGAGGATGTCACCTCCGGTACCATTGAGCTGGATGGCCGGGACATCACCCAAGTGACGCCTGCCAAGCGTGACCTGGCCATGGTCTTCCAGACCTACGCCCTGTACCCGCACATGACCGTGGGCAAGAACCTGTCTTTTGCTCTGGATCTGGCCGGTGGCGACAAAGCCGTGATCAAAAAGAAAGTCGATGAGGCAGCGCGCATCCTTGAGCTGGGTCCACTGCTGGAGCGCAAACCCAAACAGCTGTCCGGCGGTCAGCGCCAGCGGGTAGCCATTGGTCGCGCCATCGTGCGCAACCCGAAAATCTTCCTGTTCGATGAGCCCTTGTCGAACCTTGACGCCGCCCTGCGCGTGCAAACCCGTCTTGAGTTGTCGCGCCTGCACAAAGAACTGCAAGCGACGATGATTTACGTGACCCACGATCAGGTCGAAGCCATGACCCTGGCCGACAAAGTCGTGGTGCTCAATGGCGGCAAGGTCGAGCAGGTGGGCTCCCCGCTTGAGCTTTATCACCATCCGGCCAATCTGTTTGTCGCGGGTTTCCTCGGCACACCGAAAATGGGCTTTCTCAAAGGCATGATCAGCCGCGTCGATGCAGGCGGCTGCGAAGTGACGCTCGATGCGGGCGCAGTCATTAACTTGCCGTTCGGCAGTGCACAACAGAGCGTCGGCGATCCGGTCACCCTCGGCATCCGACCGGAGCACCTGAACCTTGCCAAAGAAGGCGACTGCCAGATGCAGGTCATTGCCGACGTCAGTGAGCGTTTGGGCAGCGACACTTATTGCCACGTGCGCACCCGCTCCGGGGAAGCCTTGACCATGCGTATACGCGGGGATCTGGCCAGCCAGTATGGCGACACGCTCAATCTGCATCTGGATAGCGCTCACTGCCACTTGTTCGACGCTCAGGGTCTGGTGATTGCCAAATCCCTGCCGGTCGCCGCCTGATACTCAGGGATCATCGCCATGAAATTGAACAAACAGAATATGTCCCGGTTAGAGCACAGCATCGCCCTGCCCGGCTACAGCCCGGAAAGTACTACACAAGGTATTGCCCACATTGGCGTGGGTGGCTTCCATCGTGCGCATCAGGCGGTTTACACCGACGCGCTGATGAACAGCGGCGAGGGCCTGGACTGGAGCATTTGCGGCATTGGTTTGCGCCCGGAGGACCGTGGCGTGCGTGATGCCCTCGCGGGTCAGGATTACCTCTACACCCTCTATGAACTAGGCGATACACCCGACACCGAAACCCGGATCATCGCGTCCATCAGCGGCATGCTGCTGGCCGAAGACGATATCCGGACCGTCATAGACAAGCTGGCCAGCCCGCAGATTCGCATTGTTTCTCTGACCATTACCGAAGGCGGTTACTGCATTGATGACAGCAACGGCCAGTTCATGACTCACTTGCCGCAGATCCAGCATGATCTGGCGTATCCAGACGCACCGCGCACTGTCTTCGGATTGCTATGCGCAGCTTTGGCAAAACGGCGCGCTGCGGGCACACCGGCTTTTACCGTGATGTCCTGCGATAACCTGCCGCACAACGGCGCCGTCGCACGCAAGGCGCTGCTGGCGTTCGCTGCCCAGGGAAACCCGGATCTGCATGACTGGATCGCCGAACAGGTCAGTTTTCCCAATGCCATGGTCGACCGCATCACACCGATGACCAGCACATCCCACCGCTTGAAGCTTGCCGACGAAAAAGGCATTGATGATGCCTGGCCGGTGGTCTGCGAGCCTTTTGTGCAATGGGTGCTGGAAGACAAATTTGTCGATGGTCGTCCGGCCTGGGAAAAAGTCGGCGTGCAATTCACCGACGACGTCACGCCCTACGAAGAGATGAAGATCAAGCTGCTTAATGGCAGCCACCTGGCGCTGACCTATCTGGGCGCACTCAAGGGCTATCGCTTCGTTCACGAAACCATGAATGATCCATTGTTCGTTGCCTATATCCGCGCGTACATGGATCTGGATGTCACACCGCAACTGGCTTCGGTGCCGGGCATCGATCTGGAAGGCTACAAGGACACGCTGATCGAGCGGTTTTCCAATCAGGCGATTGCGGATCAGCTGGAGCGCGTGTGCTCGGACGGGTCGTCGAAGTTTCCAAAATTTACCGTCCCCACCATCAATCAGTTGATTCTTGATCATGGCAACCTGGAGCGCGCCTCGTTAGTGGTGGCGGCCTGGGCGTTGTACCTGCAAGGCAGCGAAGGCGAAAACGGCGTGACCTACAAGATCGTCGACCCTCGTGCGGAGTTCTGTAAGGCGCTGGTGGCCGACGATGTCTTGATCGTGCAACGGCTGCTGGACGTCGAGGAGATATTCGGCACCGCCATTCCACAGTCAGCTGAATTTGTCGCTGCCTTTGAAAAGAACCTGAACAGCCTCAAGCAATTGGGCGTCAGCAAAACTCTGGAAAACCTGTTGGCCAAAACAGCCTGAGGTGCCTATGTTTCTCGGAATCGATTGCGGCACCCAAGGCACCAAGGCCATTGTCCTCGACGCCCGCACCGGTCAGGTGCTGGGCCAGGGCTCTGCGCCGCACAGCATGATCAGTGGCCATAACGGTCGCCGTGAACAGGATGTGCAGCAATGGCTGACGGCCTTCGAACAGGCGACTGCCGGAGCGCTGCTTGAAGCGGGCATTTCCGGACAGCAGATACTCGGCATCGGCGTCTCGGGCCAGCAACACGGCCTTGTACTCCTTGATGCCGACGGCCAGGTGCTACGCCCGGCCAAACTGTGGTGCGACACCGAAAGCACCCCGCAAAATGACCAGTTGCTGGAGTATCTCGGTGGCGAAAAGGGTTCGCTGCAGCGCCTTGGCGTTGCCATTGCACCGGGCTACACCGTATCCAAACTGCTCTGGACCAAGGAGCAGCACCCCGAACTCTTTGCCCGCATCGACAAGATTCTGCTGCCCCATGACTACCTCAATTACTGGCTGACCGGACGTTGCGCCAGCGAATATGGCGATGCGTCAGGCACCGGGTATTTCAATGTGCGCACCCGGCAGTGGGATATGGCGATCCTTGAGCACATAGATCCCAGCGGCAACCTGAGCCGGGCACTGCCCCAATTGCTGGAAGCGCACGAGCCGGTTGGCACTGTCTTGCCGGAGATTGCCCAACGTCTGGGCATCAACCCCGCCGCGGTGATTTCCAGTGGCGGCGGCGACAACATGATGGGGGCCATCGGCACAGGCAATATTCATCCCGGTGCAATCACCATGAGCCTCGGTTCGTCGGGCACCGTCTATGCCTTTGCCGATCAGGCACGCGTGAGTGAACAGGCTTCGGTGGCGACGTTCTGCTCATCCTCCGGCGGCTGGCTGCCCTTGATCTGCACCATGAACCTGACCAATGCCACAGGCGTTATTCGTGAGCTGTTGGGGCTGGATATCGCAGCCTTCAACAACGCCGTCGGTCAGGCCCCGATTGGTGCCGAGGGCGTGTCGATGCTGCCGTTTCTCAATGGCGAACGCGTGCCTGCCCTGCCCCATGCCACTGGCAGCATTCTGGGTCTGGATGCTACCAATCTGACCCAGGCCAACCTGTGTCGGGCGGTAGTAGAGGGCACCACGTTCGGTTTGCGTTACGGCCTGGATCTGTTGCGCGCCAACGGCATCAAAAGCGCTAACATTCGGCTGATCGGCGGCGGTGCCAAGAGCGCCATCTGGCGGCAGATAGTCGCCGATATCATGGATACGCCGGTGATCTGCACCGAGCAGGCCGAAGCGGCGGCGCTGGGCGCTGCCATTCAAGCCGCCTGGTGTCACGCCAATCGGCAAGAGACAGGCGAAATGCTGGATATTCTATGTGCCCGCTGCGTGAGCCTTGATAACAGCAGTGAAACCCGTCCCGTCCCGCAGAACGTCGCCGACTATCAGCAGGTCTATGAGCGGTATCGCAATCAGTTGCAGGCGCTGTGAGCTCGCGTTCCTCGCCCGACTGACGTATTTATTTCAGGAGCACCTATGTTTCTCGTTTGTGGCGAAGCACTGTTCGACTTTTTCAGCCAGCCCGACAACAGCGGGCAGCTCAACAAACTGGGCTTTCAGGCAATTGCGGGCGGTTCACCTTTCAACGTAGCCGTGGGCCTTCGCCGCCTTGGCATCGATGCGGGACTGTTTGCCGGGCTGTCCAGTGACTATCTGGGTCAGCGCTTGCGCAGCGTGCTGGATAAAGAAGGCGTCAGGCCCGACTACCTGATCGACTTCGACGCCCCGACGACCCTTGCCATGGTGGCAGTCGGGGCAGACGGTTCACCGCACTACAGCTTTCGTGGCGAAGGCTGCGCGGATCGACAACTGCGCCTTGAACACCTGCCGGAGCTGGATGAACAGGTACGCGGGATTCATGTCGGCTCGTTCTCACTGGTGGTCCAGCCCATCGCCGACACGCTGCTGGCTTTGGTGGCGAGAGAAAGCGGCAAACGGCTGATCACCCTGGATCCGAATGTACGCCTCAACCCGGCACCGGATATCAACCGCTGGCGCGAGCAGATCAGCGCCTTTGCCGAGCACGCGCACATTATCAAGGTCAGCGACGAAGACTTGAGCCTGCTCTACCCGGACAAAGACCCACAGGTCGTCGCCCAGAGCTGGCTGAGCAAGCGTTGTCAGTTGGTGGTGTTGACTCAGGGTACTGAGGGAGCAACGGTCTTTACTCGCCAGCACGGAAGCTGGTCAGTTGCTGCGCAGAAGGTCGTGACTGCCGACACGGTTGGCGCAGGCGACACTTTCCAGGCCGCGTTGATTACCTTCCTGACCGAGCGCCATCTGGATGACCCGCTCAGCTTGCCAACCCTGCGCAAGGAAACGGTGGATGAAATGCTCGGGTTCGCCGTACAGGCAGCAGCGCTGACCTGCACCAAGGTCGGACCGGATTTGCCGTATCGGAATCAGTTGGGGTAGTAGCCTACCCTTTTGAAAGGCAAACACAGAAACTTGTGGGAGCTGAGCTTGCTCGCGATGCATGAGACGCAGCTTGAAGACATACCGCGTTATCGTTTATCGCGAGCAAGCTCAGCTCCCACAGGTCCTATGGCAATCCCACAGATCTGCGTTGCTCTTGCCAGTAATGCCTTAAACCAGCGCCAACCGGGCCGCCAGGATTTTTCCGTTTACATCAGCGGTAGTCTGTTGCTGCTGCTCTTTCAGGGCTGCCTGAAGTTTAGTGTCGACGTCCAGCTTCTGTTCAGGCGACATGGAATCGTATTCCTCCTTGCTGACACCAGTCAGTTGCTCGCGCATCTTCTCCGCGGGCGTCAAGTTCATGTAATCCGAGAACTCCTGCTGAGCAGAGGTGAACTTCGATGCCGCGTCGGCCACATCAGCTTCGCTGGTTACCGCAGAATCGCGGGCTGCAATGCTGTTGTCACTGGCTGCAGATACAAATGAAGGTGCAGCCTCATTGTCAGTATTTTGCGTAGCCGTCTTCAGGCTGAGGAGCATTTTGGCAAACGCTTCGTCATAGGCCTCATTCTGCTGACTGCCACTGTTTTGCGCGACGGGATCCACGGCCGGGACCGGGCTGGTAGCACCGGTTGGGACGGAGAACGCATCGGTTGCCACATCGTCTTGAGTCTTGCGAGCCACCGCCTGAGAAACCAGGTGATGGAGCGCACTGATACTAGCGGTAATCATGCTTACCTCCTGCTGCCTGTTGTGATGCACAACCTGAGTAGCAAGACTGATGCCATTTGACTCGTTGCTCTGGAGCGCTCGGAACGCCTGATGTCCAGACGTGCACCTCGAAGGTCGCGAGAAGAGGTACGGCAATCGCCGGCCAATTGTGGCCAAGGATTGCCGGTCTACTACCTGTCACGCAACAGCAGTTTGTCCTCCGGCAGCGGCACAGCAAAGAAGTAGCCCTGGGCCTGACCCGCACCGATCTCCCGTAACAGGTCAAGGGTGGCCTGATCTTCTACGCCCTCCGCTACAACGGTCAGATCAAGAGACTCGGCCATCCTTACAATTGCACGCACGATCGCCCGGCTGCGGGCGCTGGTGGTCAGTTCAAGGGTGAACGACTTGTCGATCTTCAGACCGCTGAAGTGATACTGATGGACGTAACTGAGGGACGAGAAACCCGCGCCAAAATCATCCAGCACCACTGACATGCCATGGTCAGCGAGCTGCTTCATCGATTGCCGGGCCAATTCCGGCTCCGCAACCAATGCGCCTTCAGTAAGCTCCAGACAAATTCGTGAAGGCGCCATTTCGTAATTTGCCAGCAGTGTCAGCACTTCACCGGCAAACTCAGGGCGGGTAATGCTGTAGCTGGAGCAGTTCACATGTACCGTAGGCCAATGCTCGTTGCCCGGCCGTGCAAGTATCTCCACGACACGCCGCAACATGTACAAGTCCAGCCGCCCTATCAGACGCAAGCCTTCCAGCGCGGGCAGGAACTGACCGGGAGCCAGAATCCTGCCGTCGGGTTGGCGCCAGCGGATCAACGCCTCCAAAGCCAACAGCTTGCCGCTGTTCACATCGATGATCGGCTGAAAATACGGAATCAGCTCGTCCTTGCGCTTGAGGGCATTGCGCAATGCACCCTCGCGCTCGACCTGGTCCGACACCTCGCGGCGCAACTCCTGGTTGAACACCGCATAACTGTCCCGGCCACCGTTCTTGACCCGATACATGGCCATATCAGCATCACGCAGCAAATCAGCAGGCATCTCATGAAACTGACTGTCAGCCCCGACTACGCCAATGCTGCAGGACGAAAACACCGCATGGCCGTCAATGAAGAACGGCAGATCAAAGGCTGCGAGTATCCGTTCGGCAATCCCGATGGCCATATCCAGCGAAGCGCCAGCGGCCAGTACAGCAAACTCATCGCCACCCAGTCGTGCCAGTAGATCAGAATCGCGCATGCAGCCACGCAAGCGATCAGCGGCCTGAGTCAGCAACTGATCACCAAAATGATGACCCAGACTGTCGTTGACCAGCTTGAAGCGATCCAGGTCGATGAACATCACACCCAGATCACGACCGGTGGTGCGAAACTCGAGCCATTCCGCATGCAGTCGCTGCTGCAAATGGCTACGGTTTGGCAAGCCGGTGAGCGAGTCATGCGAGTTCTCGTGCTGAAGTTTGGCGTTGGCGTAATCCAGCTCTCGGGTCCGGTCCTGAACACGCGCCTCAAGCCGCAGGTTGGCGGTGTGTACCGCTTCGGCAGCGCTGCGCCGGGAGAGCGCAGTGTCGATATGCCTGGAAACGAAAGTCAGGAGCTCCTGGTCGCGTAACGAGTAGCGTACCAGCGGCGAATAACTTTGAACGGCAAGCACACCCCGCACATCATTGCCGTCGAACAGCGGAATCCCGAGCCATGACGAGGAACGGATCCCCTCCCTCACCACATCAATCTCGCCGCTGGCTTCAAGCCTGAGGGTTTCATCCTGGTCGATAAGGCAGGCACGACGCTGACGAATCACATACTCGGTTAGGCCACGCTGACCACGCCTGGCCTGCGGACGAGTAGCCTGGCGCTCATCGACGTAGTAAGGAAAGGTCACTTCTCCCGTGGAATTGTCAAACAGTGCAATGTAGAAGTTCAGGGCGACCAGCAACTCACCTACGATCAGATGCAGGCTGTGAAACAGCTCAGCCATGTCACCAGGCTGACTGGACAATTCGGCTATCTGAAACAGCGCACTTTGCAGATGCTCGGCACGCTCACGTTCGGCCACTTCCTGACGCAGGGCGTTATTGAGGGCCGAGAGCTCCTGGGTGCGCAACATGACGGTTCGTTCAAGATCGGCGCGATGCAGGATACGATCCAGTGCCATGGCCACGTGGCGAACCACAACCAGAAACAAGGCTCGGTCCTCGGCACTGTAAACCCGGGAAACGTCGTATACCTGCATGGCCAGCATGCCGAATACTTCGTCCGAAGCATTCTTCAGCGGTGCGCCCATCCAGAACTCCGGGCGATGACCTACGCAATAGAACCGCTTTTGCAGCTGAGCCCGTTCGATACCTGCCGCGTCGACAAACAGCGGTTGTGCGCTATTCAAGACATAGCCGGTCATCGACAGCCGTGAGCGATCCAGATATTCGGACGCGTCCGACTCCAGCGCGTCGAGATCTGTGATGTCGACGTAATACGGGTAGGTAATCTTGTCGGTGTCAGAATCGTAAAGCGCGAGATACAGGTTCTCCGCATCAATCAGCGAGGCAAGCTGATGATGCACCCCCTCCAGAAAAGCGCCACGATCCCGGGTAGAACTAGCCAGATAGGTGATTTCATACAGCACCCGCTGGGTAATCTGGGCCCGAGCCAGGGCATCGGTCTGCAAGCGGTGACCCAGACGTAATGCCAGCCCGGGTAGATCTGTATCGCAGGCCTCGTTTTGCGGCGCGACCAGCCACGCCAGCACGCCCTCGCCTTTACCGGCAGCCCAACGCTGTAACCTGTATTCGCGACAGAAATCATCAAACCGGTCGTTGGCAACGCTCACAGACCAGCGCATCGGGCTTTCGCCATGCCCCAACAGATGCATAGGGTCACCGACGGCATACACCGCCCACGGCACATCCCCCATCCGATCCTTGATCGCGGCAAGTACCACTTCGATGGGTTCACCCCCGAAGTTCTCTACAGCACCCGGCGCTGCGTCGGCCAGGTATCTGCTGGCAGGATCATCGGCAACACTTGATTGAGCTCGGTCAGAGGCCAAGGGAGGAACACTCATGAAAGCTCCAAAACCAGAGACAGCAGGCGCTTATATTCGGGGCGCGTGCAAAACCGTGCAAGTGGCATATTCATATCAGGCGCAAGAAAGCCGCCAGAAGTATCGGCATGCGAATTCCAGCCTTGAATACAAACAGGTTTGAATCTCGGGAAAACTCTTTGGACGCGGCAGGATAACGTTAATCAAGCAGCCAGAAAGGTGATTGGGTAACGTTCAGGTAATAAGACGGGAGGTCACATCGGTAATACCTAGCAGCTGAGCCTGATCCAGCACCGATGCAGGGGGGGCATCGGCCGTGGGCATGATCAGGCTGTTCTCTGCATCGCCGAAGTGCAACTGCAGCAAATGCAGAGCGGCGATGTGAGCAGGCAGCGACGATTGCTCAAGCTCAAGCAAATGTTCGCGCATTTGCTCTTTGAACCGGTAGGAAATGCAGTAACGATAAGTCATGCCCATTTGCCTGTGTCAGCTCAACGCATGGCCGTACATTTCGGATTTCTTGATGAAGGCGCTCCAACGACCAAAAGACAGACTTTGACGCGCAGTGGCAGCGATCCACACAGGACCTGTGGTCTGGTGTGTACCAACCATTCCCATCATGGCTGTGGTTGCGTCGTTCAATTCAAACATCAGTACGTTTGCTTGAGTGCTGAAATCGATGTGCATAGTCATGGGTTAAGCCTTTTTAGCGATGGAGGCGTTTGGACAAACACCTCCTTGCACGTCATAGGACACTGCATACGCGTATATAGCGGTGAGCTTCCGATGAGCGGTCCTTAATAAACGTTTTCTATTTTACGGGTCGCAGCCGATGTTCGAGTGCAGACCCGGCCTGCAATGCTGCTTGCACCTTTTGAGGGCGCCAGACCGTCATTCAGCCAAAGCATATATATGTACCGACCTGGCGATGGAAAAGGCCTGCAAACTGCTCCCCTCGTGGACAGCAATACTTTACTGGCCGAGGCCCTGAATCGCCTTATCCAGCCCGAAACCAGGATTCGACCCTCAAGTTTTTTGCAGCTCATACCGAAACAAGTAAGCAAGGGATGCCAGAAATGGCATCAATCCTGCTTAAGTCATATTTATGAAGGTTTTGTGACATTATGATTACCGCATCAGACATCTTAATCACCTTCGCAATTTTGAAGTAATGCGTCCGCCTGCTGTTTTGCGGCGATTACATACGAGGTGAGTACATGATGAAAGAACGGGCAACAGTGATTTGCAAACGCGACGGCAGGATACTGTACGTGCGCAAGCCAAAGTCAAAATGGGCTCTGCCGGGCGGCAAAATTGAAGTCGGTGAGACGCCAGAGCAGGCAGCAGTTCGTGAGCTGAACGAAGAAACAGGACTGGAAAATCTCGATCTGGTCTATCTGGCTGAGTACGAGAAAGATAACGTCACGCACTACATCTTCATGGCTGTACTTTCATCATCGGCCAAACCCGCGCCGCAGAATGAGATTGCCGAGTGCAAATGGTCGCACGTCAAAAACGTCAGCGACCTTAATGCCAGTGCGGCAACCAAATCCATCGTTAAATCGTTTGCCAAACAAGCGGTTTAACCCCCGCCCCTATTTGCCAGCGTTGGCACGGTTGTGTGAAGCGTTATCAGGTCAGTGGATTACAGAGCTAAAAAACCCCGGCAAGTGCCAGGGCCTGATCAAGCATGGACGCTTCAGGTTCTGACCAGCAGTCCCATGGTGAAACCGTCCACCGAGGCAATCTTGCCACGCCACAGCACGCCCTCTGAGCAAATAGGGCTCTGGTCGCTCGAATAGGTTTTGCAGTCTTTCAAATGGATGAAATGAAATGCGGTGGTCTCGTCCGCTGACTCACCGGGAGTGAAGGACAAAATAATCTGCTTCATAGACTCGTCAACGCCGCCGTCGAATTGAGCCAGTGGCGCCGCCATATCCTCAGCAAGCTGCTTGAAGTACGTGTCGTGCGAAATCAGCTGACCCGAGACGAGATTGCCGCCAACAGATAGCGTTATGCCAATTTCTACAGGTGTGGTGACGACAAACTTGACCAGAAACTGCAATAACCAGTCGATTTGCTTGCCTTGATCCTTCAGATGCGCGATCAGCTCATCATATTTCACGTCCTGGGACGTGGCTTTGAGGCTCTGCTCTACTTCCGACATCGACTGCTCCTTGCCTTACAAGATAATGAGCTTTAGCTATAGCCCAGATTTGTGAAAAACGAAACCTGTGGTTTGACCGTTCAGGCCATAACCTTCCGATCACTGTCTACTGCCAAGAACCCGCCATCTCGACCCTGATGGCTTCACAGCACAAATCTGCACGCAGACGTCGCGCGAATTAGAATTAGTCAGTTTGTATATAGCTTATCGCCACTGTTAAGATGCGGCATGGAATAGCAGTTAGCCTGAATAAAGAAGGATTTATGTCCGCGGTCAAAGAGATTTATCAGCAGTTTCCACACACCTTCAAACATCTTGATTCCACGCTGTTCCTAGTCAAAGCGCCCTCGGATGCGAAGCGTGATGCGCTGCGGCATCTGGTTGAAGGCAGGCGAGCTGCGGGCCTTGAACGAGTAAGCGCTCCTCTCAAAGGTGTAGAAGACGAACTTTTTGCCAAAGCCCAGCCACTCGACAGCCTCAAGGCAAAAATCCGGGTGACCCTGGGTCGGGCCAAGCGTAATGGCATGTATGATTGGCCGGTGGAAGAAGTGCTGAATACGGCTGAAGCTCATCGTCGCGGCGCACCGATTGCTCCTCTTGCTGGTTTCGGCTTCAGCAAATCGCCCCTCGGAATTACACAGGAATATTTTATATTCACTGAGTTGCTCAGCGAGCATATCAACGGCATGACGTGGATCGAATCGACCCCTGGGGAAATCGAAACTTTTATCCAGCTTTCTTTCCGCCTGCTGCGCGTGCTGCACAACAAACAGATTACTCATATGGACTTCTGGGCCAACAATGTGATGGTTAATCTGGCACCGCAAGATATCCCGATGGCTATAGACCTGGAAAATTGCTTCCCGACAACTTCTCAATACTTCAGTGAAACCCTGGCGTTCCAATTCGGCTTTTTCTACCAGCGAGATATTTATCGCTTTATTACCGAAGCACGATACGACCAATTGGTCGCTGAAGAACTGGAAATGTATAAAGCCGTGGACAGCGAAGCTTTTGAAAGCATTTACGGGCTTAGCAAGCACGAGAGAATTGGCCGCAAGGACCGCCGCGAGATATTCTGGAAAGGCAAATTCGTCACTGGCTAGCAAGGCTGCACCACACTATTTCGAGCCTCGCTTTGCGTTCTGAAACGTCGTTGCTTCTCCAGGCTCCTCCCCTTAGACACCTGCCATATTACGTATCCACGGTCATGTATCAAGCGTGGCCGAACCCTGAAAGAGAATAAAGGTTTGAGTGCATCAACCTTAGCCACGTGCTGTGAAATAACTTAACTCATCATGGCGACCAATCCCTTAATCCCCGGCCAAAAGCTGAATGCCTCCCTTTTATAAAACCAAATTGTCTGCAACTGAATTGCAATTTATTTAAATCTATTCATACGGATAGATAGTGCGCCTTTGTATGACGAGCACTTAACTAACAGCTACTTCCCTGCCCCTACTTACCAATGGCACTATGACTGCACTCACCAGATTGACGTCGCGAGGGGGAAATAATGAAAAAGAAAAAGTATGCAATCGTTCCCGCGCCATTGCTTGAGCGCCTGTCAGTGAGCATTGATTTCGAAGCAATTGATATTTCACAAGCGAAACTGGAGCTCCGAGAGCTGCTCAGTGAAGCCACGGAGCTTCCGTTTACGACCGACCTGCAATTCATACTGAGCAGGCCTGGCTTCGGCTGCCAACCCACAGCGCAAGTGCTTCGCAAACTGGGCCATGAGATCGCGGAGCGAACTGAAGCCGAACAGGCCGCAACTATTCACTGGCTGCTTAATCACTACCTGCGCGATCCGCAGAACTGGCGTAAAAACTCACTCGATCAGTTCAATGCAGCAGCCGCGACGCTGAATAACCCGGAAAACGATCTCTGAGCCAGGATCGCGACGCGCTAATAGCAGCACCACGATTGAGGTCGATTGAACCCTTGCAGCGTCGTCGTGACTAAACAGTAACGACCAAGGGAGTGTATGACGATGGGTAACTCAGAGAGCTGGAACGTATTAGCATCAATCATGAATATGCCGGTGCTGTGGATCGTATTCGCAACCATTCTGGTCGTGATCGAATTCCTGGTAGTGATGCGAATCGTCAAAAGCGAAGGCAGCCGCGAGAGCAAATGCCTGTGGATTCTGGCACTGGTGTTCGTTCCTGTTTTGGGACTGATCGCCTGGGTGGTCGCAGGACCCAAGACCAAGACAGCCCGCTCGGAATCTCGTGGTTAAGCAAGCCAGAGCGGTCAAGGACTTACCTGCTTGTCGCCTCACAACCGCTTGCCAGATTCATTTGATTGCTACCGCACCGTTATCCGATGGACGGATGCATTTATAGCCCCCATGACGGCACAGGAGACCGCTGACTGGCGTAGCGTTTGCTACAGACGCTAGTAGCGGCACTGAAAAGACTTAATGTTGACGCGACAAACCATTCACTCAAGCTCAAGGACGCAGCGATGCGCCGGATATAACCAGGAGACGTACCGTGTCAACTCTCAGTGAAATCGCAGCGAACCATGCGAAAGCAATTAAAACACTGGATGCAGAGTCGGCCATGTTGAAGGCACTGTGCTCCCCGACGCAACCCGCTGGCGAAGCGGCGACTGATAAAGCGCAGCAAGTGCCGCCTCATACCATTTCGGCAATAAATAACAGCATCTCAGCGCATGCGATGAGTATTTGAGCGGATGGAGGCGCATGACTGCAGTCGGTGACCTTAGGGCGTCGAACGGGACGCTTCGGCTGATCGTGTTGCATACTTGCTGTATGCAGCACGTATTAACCTATATCTGGACCTCACATGACACCCAATGCAGAACTCTATAACCCCTCCACCGAATACGCCGACAAGTTGATTTCACGCATCGGACAAACCCCGTCCTGGATCGCAAAACGCATTGGTGTAACGGACAAGCGGATTCGCTACATTCTTGAGGGTGAAAGAACCGTCAAGGGAGAAACCACACCAATTCAGATGACGTACACGGAACAGTTTGCTCTTGAGTGCCTTGCCGCAGAAGCGAGCGCAAAAAGACAATAGTTCTCGCGGCGTGGCGCTTAGGTCTGACGCGCGCAGCGCGTCAGGCCCCCATCAAATCCCCCCTTACCCAAAAACTCAATCATGGCCGCCTGCATTATGTGACAGGTTTAGCGATTCGCAGAAGCTTGCGCGGGGGCATGAGCTCGCAGCACACGTTGCGGCAGATATCCTGGTTTACGCCTGGACGGGCCGCGATGTAAGGCAATCGGTAACAGCAAAGCGGTCACCCGCTGGACCGGCCAGCGCTAACATCAAAGGTATCACCACGATCGTCGCGTCCGGCGATGGCTGCCTATCCCTATCGCAAAGCTTGAACGAGGCAGCTCCAGGAATGTGCCAAGGGCAAGCGCTAATGCGAGCAGTACCTGACCGAATCAGGTGATTAGCTTGACAGCCCTATAAAGACAACAGCGCTGAACCACTTTGCGACCTGGGTTGGTATCAGCCTACACCGCTTGTCGCCACCTACTGCGGGAACGACAGTCCCTGGCCGATAAAGAGCGCATTACCCTTCTGGTTCGGATAGGGAAAACAAGGAAGGCCACAATACGATGAATCTTTTACGCGGTACCCTGCTCTCAACACGTCTGATTTCTGCGTTTGTAGCATGCGCAGTTATCACCCTAGGTGTTGGCTTGGTTGGCTACACAGGAATCACGGGGCTGAAGAACAGCGTAGATGGAATCGTAAGCAACAATCTTGTCTCTGTGTACAACACGAGTAACGCCCGCTCAAATGCGATAGCACATTATCGCGACTTACACCGTGCACTGCTGTTTAAATTTGCAAAGGCAGACCAGGCCAAATATGACGATGTTTTGAAATCCTTGGCAGACAACCAAAGAGAGGTAGAGCAACTTTTTAATAAATATCGGCAAACGCCTCTGGAAGATGATGAAAGAGTCGCAGGGGACCAATTTGAAAAATCCTGGCCAGCGTATATCAATGCCTCCTCTCACGTGATCGAGTTAGCGGAGAAAGGAGACCTTGAAGGCGCGACGAGGCTATTCGAACAAGAAGTGGATCCTGAATACAAAAAAGCAAACGATGAGCTCAAGATAATGGTCGCTTCCAATAAGCGCCAGAGTGACGACGTGGCGGTAGACGCAGCGAAAACTTCAAGCACCGCCTACTGGTCATTAGCGGTAGGCGTGGTTGTCGCATTTATTGCCGCAATCATTTTGGGACTGTTGGTAACACGCTCCATCACGCGGCCGCTTTCGACAGCGCTACGGACCGCAAAACAGGTGGCTGACGGCGACCTTTCTCAAAAAATCGATGTAACCGGAAGGGACGAGATTAGCACCCTTCAAACCGCGCTCAGCACGATGCAAATCAATCTGAGAGGTACGATCAAAGAAATCGCGAATGCGGCTGATCAGCTTGCCTCTGCGTCCGAAGAGTTAAATGCAGTTACGGAAGAAAGCTCTAGAGCACTGATACGCCAAAACGACGAAATCCAGCAAGCCGCTACGGCGGTCAACGAGATGACGGCAGCGGTAGAGGAAGTCGCGCGCAATGCGTCAGGGGCGTCTGAGTCCTCCGAAGAAACCAGCCGCAGTGCTATTCAAGGGCGTGACCAGGTAAAGAGTGCCGTTGGATCGGTTAATACAATGGCAGAGCAGATTTCGCAATCGACCGAAAAGGTTACGGTACTCGCCTCTAGAGTCAACGAGATAACCGGGGTTCTCGCGGTCATTCAGTCCATCGCTCAGCAAACCAACCTCTTGGCATTGAATGCCGCAATTGAAGCAGCCAGAGCTGGCGAGCAGGGTCGTGGCTTCGCGGTGGTCGCCGATGAAGTACGTGCACTTGCGCACCGAACTCAGGCATCGACTGCAGATATCGAAGCGATGATGGCTCAAGTGCGCGTAGGTGCGGACGAGGCCGTGATCGCTATGAATAACAGTAGAAGCCTTGCGGGAGAAACCCGGGATCAAGCCATTGAAGCAGGCCACGCGTTAGACAGAATCACCGAAGGTGTTTCTATAATTAACGAGAAGAATCTCGTCATCGCCAGTGCTGCTGAAGAACAAGCTCATGTAGCTCGTGAAGTTGACCGGAACTTGATTAACATTCAAGACATCTCCACTCAAACGGCAACGGGCGCACATCAAACTAATGCTTCAAGTGCCGAGCTGTCTCGATTGGCCGCCTCATTTGGCGTGCTGGTTAACAAATTTAAAACCTGAAGAATAGCTGATCAGAATGCGCGTAGATCTTATACGCGCTTCTGAATAGCTCATGCTGTGTGCATGATCGCTATCAATGCATCTATGTCAGGCAATTCGAGGATCAGTTTCGATCTGGGCACCCCAACGGCCAGTCTGTTGTGGGCGCGAAGAGTGAAGAAGCCATCACCTCATCCAGAGAGCGCCCACCCTGCCCTGCGCAACGATGGCACGCGCCATCCTGGCAGGCAGGAGATGCCGTCAGTAGCCTGTTAGCCCTTGGATGCCTGCCCTGCATCAAGCAGCAATGTTTTTGATCTGCTCTGAAATACAGGATCTTTTCTGATGTAGAGGAGCCAGTTTGCAAATGCAGATTGCTGGCGACGATGCGCTGTTTGCCACTGCTCGCCCCCAAACACAGCACTGTTCATCGACATCAGCTCCTCTGTAGCCTGGTTAAGCTCATTCAACAGGTACTCGCTGTCTTCTGAGTCCATCTCTGAGGCAAGCATATTTTTGCTCGTTACTAAGGGATAGATGTGACCCCGTCATTGCTGCTTTATTCCAATTCGCCATAAAGGCCTGACCAGCGGTAACCATTCGTCGCCCTTAAGGGACCGATCCAGCACCCATCTATTGAGAGGCCTGCAAGGCCTGAAGCCTGCCCTCATGCTAGATTACGGTCCTACCGACATGAGGTGAACTTTGAAAGGACAGTCTGTGGCGCCAGGCATTGGAGATATCTATAGCGTTTATTCGCCAAAACTGCGGAAGTATGTTGCCTGTCAGGTGACAGCGCTCAAAGAGAACATCGAGCGCAAGGGCCAGCAGATGGCGGCTGTGCTTGAGCTGGACTGGAGTGGCGACGCCTTGCCGCAGGCGAGCGACCTGGCGGCCATGCACCCGCTGTTGGTCGATTTCTTCTTTCGGCGTGACAAGCATGAACACGTTTATGTCATCGCCGAGGTGCCCGCCGCTTACACCTTGGTGGGCAATATCGCGCCGCTGGTGCTTGACGACACCACCACGTATGGCCACTGGAATACCGGCGAAACCGTGTACCACCAGCAGCAATGGGAGCAAATCGATGTCGCCCGGCGCCAGCGTTTCAAGGCTGCTTCAGGCGACGTCGAGGTGACGATTGGCGGTCATGTGCTGCGTCAGGATACTAATCGCATCGAAGACAACGTCTTGCAGTCAGTCACTGATCTTGCTGAACTCGATCAACTGCCATGCCTGACCAAAATTCACACTGAGCATGGTTCACAGGCCCTGCTCGACTATGTGAATCAGCATCCCTTTATCACTGAGCTGCTGTGGCGTTCGCCGCAGGTGACGGAGCTTGATCTGCGCGACAGCCGCATGAGACGCCTGAGCATTGATGTGACCGGCGTGAGCAAGGTGCACCTTAATGACGATTTGATGCATCTGATACTGCGTGGCGAGCCATCGCCACAGTTGCAACTGCACTGCAGCGACGAAGGACGCGCGTTGTATCTGACCTGTAAGGGCGACGTGAAACCCTTCGGCGGCCTCGATCATCTGGGCGGCCTCACGCTCTATGCGGCCAAGGAGATCGACCTGGAGACGGTGGTAGCGCGTTTCCCTGATCTGTGGTTTCTGGATCTGAGAGGCAAGCCGGGCATAGTGTCAAACCTGTCTGCCATCGCTGCGCTGGCGCAGTTGCAAATGCTGAGTTTGCACGACCTGTTTGGCTACACGGCAGAACAGTTTCCGGCGCCGCAGCAACTGCCTCGCCTGTCGACCTTGTGGCTCAGCAGTGTGCCGTTCGACGTGGCGCAGACCGTCAAGAAGGGCTATAAACAAGCCGCTGCGCTGGGCCTGGACCTTTCGGTGACCCAGCCGCGCAAGAGCGAATGGCTGGCCGAAAACCTGGACAACCCGTTTCGTGACTGGGATGGCCGCGAGGAGATTACTCCCGCCAAGGCAAAAAAGGCGACCACCGCCTACAAAGCGTTGCTCTCCGCCACGCGCAGCGTCAACGCCAGCATGATAGCCGATGCCGTGCAGCTCGCCTTGTCCGACATGGTCACCGCCTATGTAGCGACCTTCAACCAGATCGACCAGCGCGGCAGCGTCATAGGCACGATCGAATGCGAAGAGATCCATGAAGCACTGGCAGGGTGCCTGAACGCACTGGTGGTGCAAATGGGCGAGCATGGGGCGCTGGTCGACATGGACGGCCTACTGGACTTGTTTGACGAGTTGCGTGATTTTTGAGGCTCTAGCTCAGATGGGGATGTGCCGGCCATATGGCGGGTTCAGACGAAGGTAAGTCTGTAAAAAGTCTGCAGCCAAAGCTTTCGAGGAATTGTGGGATTCGATAAAGAGCGTCGATGCCTGGAATTCCAGTCCATGGTTCTCGGTCGTCGAGCTCAAAACGATGATGCCATGTCAGCCTGGCGAGCACTATGACAGTGCGTCCATCAACGACCTCAGCCTATGCTAAGCAACCGCGCTGGCGGCTTCTCTTCAGCCTTCCGGTAGAGATATTCACGCCATACCCGAAAAGCGCTCTGCTGACGCGAGCATGCATCCCTCCACTGCTCACCACCAACCTGCCCGACGTGCAGAGCCATCATTATTTCAGTGGCTTTGTCGAGCTCGCAAACCAAGTCATGTGCGTTGGTCGTATCGAAATAATTGGCGTTCATAAAATCCCTTTTAATTATTGGCTTTCAATCGACTAGCCATCTCCTTGATAGTGCAGGGGTTCTGACGAACGGTAAAAATATAAATCCGGCTCGAGATGTTAAGCGCGCCCACTGTCCCACTAAGGTGTTCACAGCCTGCCGGCGATCGACGAGCGAGGATTCGTTATGCCTACGAAAAAAGACGCCCAACTGCTATTAAGCAACTGAGAAAATGGCTGAGCACTATCTTGAAGAGCTGGATACATCAGTCCTACATGCTTTGTGGTCAGATCGCCGAGGTCCAGCGCATGCTTGATCTCAGCAGAGAGCACGTCGCAACACTTGTTGAGATGCACGCCGAGGTTTCCCGCGAACGAGATACGTTGCGGGTACAGTTGAACGCAGCGAATACGCGAATATATCCGATTGCCTCCGCCAAGCGGGAGAGGATTGGGCAAAGATCAACACCCTTCAGCGCATTTCCGCCCAAAACGACTATCTCAGGCAGGAAGGCGACGAGCTCCGCCGTCAGATTTCAGAATAACCAACATCAACCTACAGAACGGTGCCATGCGTGGTCAGTTCAAGCTGAGTGGTGACCAGCGATTGCGCCTCAGCCAGCAACTTATCGATGCAAAGGTGGCGGCGGGTTGCTAAATCATCGCAGCCTACCTTGAACACGGTGCGGCTGGGCTGCAGCAGGATGAAAGCATATCTCAGCGTACTTCCGCAAAGCAGCGGATGAAGGCAGTGCAGACGCCCATGTTGTGACAACCGTTGGATGTGCGTCTGCTGGGTCAAGCGCCTTGAAAACCATCGTCAAGGCGTGTTAGCGCTCGCCAACGAGCCCTGCTTCCACCTGCAATAACAATAGCAACTCAGCGTCGCTCGGATAAAAAATCAGATCACCTGAAGGACGCAGCCTCGACTCGGGAAGCTCAGTTACTTGATATAGAAAATTATCTGAATAGAATTTTTTCAGTTGCTCAAGTTCTGGAATTTGCATCTGAATATCCTGAAAATTTAGATACTGCAATTCCTCTCTATACTTTTCAGCACTGGACGGATCCGCCAACTGTAATTTTTCAAGCAACTGCCTCTTAGCCTCTAGCTTCGCAGGAGTATTGGCGCGTGCTAGCTTGAGCATTTCCATTTTCGCAATACATTTTTCGCATCCTTCATTGACGCCTTTTGCCCATAAACGATAAGCATCCAGTCGGCGGCCCTCCATATCCGCCAACGTCCCAAGCCCATCATAAGCTTCTGTATACCCTTGGCTGGCAGCACACTCCAGCATAGCCTTTGCGAGCGGACGCAACTCATTGGAGCGAACGAGAATGTTACCGCTCACGTAGGTCATTGCATGAGGACTGCCCCGGTCAATCGCCGCATCCATAAGGTAGTACATGTCGCTGTTCTGGTAAGGCCAGAGAGACTTACCGTATCGATACATGGCCATGGGTACCGTGGCTGCCAAATGGCGCACCCGTTCGGAGAGTTCCGCAAGCACTTCAGGCTTTCTTTCAAACTTTGATGACCAAAGGGCATCGACATACTCACCCCGCCAACTGCCCGCCTTGACAGCGGCTTCGAGCAACTTTACCCGGAGCTGACGATGAGCAGTCTCTGACCAGAAATTCTCGTCCTTCTCCCCGATCAGGGAGTACGTCATGAATTCATCAAAGGCACGAGCAGCCATCTCGTTTTCTTGCGGAGTATGATCTTCGACCTTAGTACAGATGAACTTTTTGCCTGTGAAGCGACTGGTCAAATCAGGATCATCACTATGGATGGTCTGGTTCCAAGGTGGCATATGATTGAAGTCCTCCAGCGAGCTCGACAAGTCCATTGCTGAAAGCTCACCTGAAAAAACCACAAGCATTAATACCGTCCACACTCTCATATAACACACTCTCACGCGGGAAGGATAAATTCACACTCCTTAACGGAAATATAGGCAATTGCAAGAGCAAAGTTTAGCACGCACTGAGGTATGGAAAGAGTTTATGATGCATTGAGCGTAACCATCCGGCCAAGTCATCTACTCAGCACCGCAAAGCCCAGACATGGTGTGCACTTAAATTGATCTGCCCCCAAATGTTGGACATCAACATAAGGGGGGGTATGAGAAAATACACAGAGCAGCGAAGCTCGCGGCAGTATAGGACTATTGCTCCGACAACGGGGGGCTGAGAGATGTGGCGCGTCGTCATAACGTAAATTTTTCATCGCTTCGCCAATGGGTTTTGGGTTACCAGACGCTAGGTATCACGTGCATCACGGCTAAGAAGAAGATCCATAACAGCGCTGCGTTCAAGTTGAGTGTTTTGCAACGCATGCGCGAGGACAAACTGTCTTATCGCCAAGCCGCTGCCCTGTTTAATATCCCGAGATTCGATATTCTTGGCCAGTGCAAACGTCGGTATGATGAAGGCGGTTTGGAGGCCTTGTCCGGGCAGCCAGGAAGCGGACTTCATAAAAAAATGACTAACACCGTGCCATCCATTCCGCTTGAATCTTCGGGTGACGAAGCCGTACGCGAGATGATTCGCTGAGTGAGTTAAACGAGTTGCGGATGGAGATCGCTTATTTAAAAAAGCTCGATGCCGTGGTTCAAGCGAAGTAACGCGCAGCGCAGCGAAAAAAGCAAAATCGTGATCGAACTGAAGCGGGAGCACCCTCTGGAACGCCTTCTGAAAGTGGCGGGCCTGGCCCGAAGCACGTTTTACTATCAACAAAAAGTGCAGCAATCCATTGATAAATACGCGGTACTGAAGACCAGAATTTGCTCAATCTTCGACCAGCACAAAGGCCGATATGGCTAAAGCCAACGGCCAAGAGCCCTATGCATGGCTGCTCCACGCATTAGAACGGCTGCCACTGGCGACGTCGGTTGAAGATCACGAAGCGTTGCTGCCGTGGAACTGCACGCCTCAATTGCATTCGTAAACGCGGCGCCCATCTTTGGCTAGGTGGGGTTCATGGAGCGCTTACAGAATAACCACCTGAAGTCTCTGTCATAGCTGTTCGGCTGTCACATCGTGTGTATTCCGAAATAATCGCCCTTGCCCGTCAATTGTAAGCACTCCATGAAGCCCACATTCAAAGCCGCCCTCTGACCCCTGATGCTTTGCTCCCTATTTCCTCAGGAGCCAGCTCGCCATGATGCGACCCGATGCCAAAGTCGAAAAAGTGTATCTGTACCCCAAGCCCGTTGACTTCCGAAAGTCCATTCGGGGAATGTTTACGTTCACCGATAGCTTCGCCTTACCTGATCCACTACAAGCCACGTTCCCGCAGGCGCGAGCAGTTTGAAGCAAAGCACCACTGGACGTCGGTGACGCCTGACTACCTGACCAAGGAATTCAGCAAGGCCAGGGACGCAGCGCACGCATACGACCATATCGCAGGTGGTGAGCGCCCCACTTTTCACGAAATCCGCGCTTTGGGTGCCTGGCTATACGAGCAGCAGAAATTCCGCAAGAGTACATTCAGGCACTGCTGGGGCATGCGGACGAGAAGATGACGCGACATTATCAGGAGGGGCATGACGAGAAGAAAATCGAGTACGTCGAGGTGGGTGCCGAATTGGCATTCTGAGTGGGGGTTTTGCAAAAGTTTTGCAAATCCATTTTTGAAACGGGCAACAAAAAAGGGTCTACATCTCTGTAGACCCTTCTAGACCGGCAGCAGTACCGGATTTTGTTTGGTAGGCGCGACTGGACTCGAACCAGCGACCCCCACCATGTCAAGGTGGTGCTCTAACCAACTGAGCTACGCGCCTGCTGTGGGTCGGCATTCTACGGATATTCAAATGTGTGTCAACACCTTTTTTCGCGCTAACTCCATGAATATGCGAATTTTTTTTCCTTCCCTGTTTTCCCTTCTTTGTTTGGCCGCTGGCTGGTGGAGATATTTGATCTCGGGTAGGATCGGGACATTCGTAAAAAATATTAAACGGAGGTTGTAGGATGGCGAACACTCCTTATCCGCAGTCCTATTACGCGGCTTCGGCGAATCCAGTTCCGGAACGCCCGCAGTTGCAGGGTGATGTGGAAACTGACGTTTGTATCATTGGTGCAGGCTATACAGGCCTGTCCAGCGCCCTGTTTCTGCTTGAGCACGGCTTTAAGGTGACGGTACTGGAAGCCGCGAAAGTCGGCTTTGGGGCTTCAGGCCGTAATGGCGGGCAGATCGTCAACAGCTATAGCCGCGATATTGATGTCATTGAACGCACTGTCGACCCTCGGCAGGCCCAGTTGCTTGGGCAAATGGCGTTCGAGGGCGGTGCAATCATCCGCGAGCGTATCGCTAAATATCATATCCAGTGCGACCTGAAGGACGGCGGAGTATTTGCCGCCATCACCGACAAGCAGATGGGTCATCTGGAAGCCCAGAAACGTCTATGGGAACGCTATGGTCACACCCAGCTTGAGTTGCTGGACAAGCGTCGTATGGGCGAAGTGGTTGCTTCTGATCAGTACATTGGCGGCATGCTCGACATGACCGGCGGCCATATTCACCCGCTTAATCTGGCATTGGGCGAAGCGGCTGCCGTGGAATCGCTGGGTGGCGTTATCTACGAACAGTCTGCTGCCGTACGAATTGATCGTGGCGCCAATCCGGTTGTTCATACGGAATCAGGCAGGGTCAAAGCACGCTTTGTGATCGTCGCGGGGAATGCCTATCTGGGCAATCTGGTGCCGGAGTTGGCCGCCAAGTCGATGCCTTGCGGCACTCAGGTGATTACCACCGAGCCACTGAATGAAGAGCTGGCCAGAACGCTGCTACCTCAGGATTACTGCGTCGAAGACTGCAACTACTTGCTGGACTACTACCGACTGTCTGCGGACAAACGCCTGATCTTCGGCGGCGGCGTGGTATATGGCGCGCGCGATCCGGCGAACATCGAAGCAATCATTCGTCCGAAAATGCTCAAGGCATTCCCGCAGCTCAAGGATGTGAAGATTGATTACGCGTGGACAGGCAATTTTCTGCTGACCCTGTCGCGACTGCCACAGGTAGGACGTTTGGGTGACAACATCTATTACTCTCAAGGCTGCAGCGGCCACGGTGTGACGTACACCCACCTCGCTGGCAAAGTCCTCGCCGAGGCCTTACGTGGACAGGCCGAGCGTTTTGACGCTTTTGCCGGACTGCCGCACTACCCCTTCCCCGGCGGACAACTGCTGCGCACGCCGCTCACCGCATTGGGTGCCTGGTACTACAGCCTCAGAGACAAATTCGGCTTTTGATTGCAAGGGCGGCGCCAGACGAGGCGCCGCCCTGCGGACTCAACGGGCTTTGAGCGTCTTCAGCGCTTCACCAGCCGCTTGCTCCTGCCCCGCCTGGGCCAGATCATTGGCTGCCTTCGACCAGCGTTGCTCATCCAGATTGGCGGGCAATTGACGCGGACTTTGAATCAGCACAGCCCAACTGCCCGCCTTTTCCCAAGCCGACGTAAAACTGCTGAAACTCATCAGCAAGTGTCGATTCATGCCCGCGTGGAGCAGGACGGTCTGCTTGATCCGGTTGTAGCCCACCAGCACGCCGTAACGGGGCTCGGTAAACACCGCGCCTTCTGCGAAACGCACCATGACCGGGTAGCCGGCTGACACCTGAGTCAGTAACGACGCAAGACCCGAGTCCAGCGGGTAAACCAGAAAGCCGTACTGTCGCGCGACTTGCTGCATGTTCTGCTCAAGTCCGGCTTCGCCACCGGGCAACTGCAACGATTTATCCAGTAACCCAGGGGTTATCTGCACGCGTTGATAGGACAACATGCTCGCCAGCGCACCGGGCCCACTTTGATAGGCATTACCGCGGAAGAACGGCACATTATTGAGTTCTACGCGATCCGGCAGGCGTTTGATTTCAGGCGCTAAAGCCGAAGCACAACCGCCAAGAGTCAATACAACGGCAACGAGTATTCCGAGACGCTTAAGGCCAGCTGTACGAAAAAAAAGAGAAACCGGCGACATTTTCACTCACTTCAACAAGCGCCGGACAACCCACGGTCCGGCTCGGACAAGATAATAGGACGCGCCGGGGTCGGGGTATAGCCTCGATGCACAATGCAAAGGCGTGCATAGATCAAATTAGTCATTAAGTTCGACCACTGGTCAACTAACGGAAACATGCCGCGGACTAGACTGTCGATTATCAGGACCGTAGATGAAAAAGCAGGGTCCGTGGAGGACGTATGAGCCTGGAAATGACAATCGTGATGCTGATCTCCGCATGGCTGGCCGTGGCCACTGCCATGCTATGGGGTGTGATGAGGATTGCCCGTCGTCACCATCAACGCAGCGCGCCGACCGCACCAGCCGTTTTAACGAAACCGCTGAAGTCGATCAAGGGCCGCCCACACGCACCGGCCCACTGAGCATGCAAAAAACGGCCGGTATGAATAGTCTTCATACCGGCCGTTTGTTTTTCAGCTATCAGGCATCGCCGTCAGCGATCAGGCTTTGGATGCCTGTGCAGCCGCCTCTTTCTTGAGCTTCGACTTGCGGGACATCATGTTCAGGATCTCGATAAAGGCAGAGAACGCCATGGCCGCGTAGATGTAGCCTTTAGGTACGTGAGCACCGAAGCCTTCTGCGATCAACGTCATACCGATCATGATCAGGAAGCCCAGCGCCAGCATCACGACGCTCGGGTTGTCATTGATGAACTTGGCCAAAGGCTCAGCGGCCACCAACATCACGATCACGGCGGATACCACAGCGATAATCATGATCGGCAAGTGTTCGGTCATGCCGACAGCGGTGATGATACTGTCGATGGAGAACACCAGGTCCAGGATCAGAATCTGACTGATCGCGGCCCCCATGCTGAGGGTAATAGTGGTGTCCAGCTTCTTTTCTTCTTCAGTCTTGATATCGACGCTATGGTGAATCTCGGTCGTGGCTTTCCAGACCAGAAACAGACCACCTGCAATCAGGATCATGTCTTTCCAGGAGAACACCTGCCCCAGAATTTCAATCACCGGCTCGGTGAGCTGCACAATCCACGCGACGGTGCTGAGCAAGCCCAACCGCAGGAACAGCGCCATACCGATACCCAGGCGTCGTGCCTTCAGTTGCTGATGGGCCGGTAGCTTGTTGGTCAGGATAGAGATGAAAATCAGGTTATCGATGCCCAGTACGACTTCCATGACAACCAGAGTGGCCAAGGCAATCCATGCAGCGGGGCTTGAAGCGAGTTCTAACAGGTATTCCATATGTATTGCCCTGATTCAGTCAGTGATAAAGGTCAGATTTCTTTCTTGCTTTCTTCGTCTTTCTGCTCTGCCTTGGGCTCAGCCATGGACAAGTCCTGCTTGGCATCATCCAGAGCTTTTGTTGCGGCTTTGTGAGTATCGTCGATGGCCTGTTTGGCTGAATCAGTTGCAGTGTTCAGCAGTTGTTTACTGGAACTTTCAATCTGGTCACAGCCCGCCAACACTAACAACGGTACAGCCAGTAATGCAGCATAGAGAGGTTTAATCATCTGAAGCCTCGAAAATTTAACCGGTTTTTACTGCTCCGGCGATAGGCCAGCATTCTAGAGAGATCGAACCATCAGGAAAATTCGTATTTTTAAGCGGTATACTTCGGCAATACCGAACTGAGAAATTTCAATGCTCAACTACCGACAGCTGCATTATTTCTGGGTGGTCGCTAAAACCGGCAGCATCGTGCGCGCCTGCGACCAGTTAAACCTGACGGCCCAGACTATCAGCGGTCAGATCAGCCTGCTGGAACAGTCCTTGGGCGTTGACCTGTTTCAGCGTGTAGGTCGACAGCTGGAGCTCACCGAAGCCGGTCGCCTCACCCTACCCTATGCCGAACAGATGTTTCAGCTTGGTAACGAGCTGGAGTCTATCTTGCGAGCGCAGCCGGATGAGCCGCAGATATTGTTCCGCGTTGGCGTCGCCGACGTGGTACCAAAGTCCATCGTGTACCGGCTGATCGCACCGACCATGGAGCTGAGCGAACCGATGCGCATCACCTGCCGGGAAGACAAACTAGAGCGGTTGTTGGCAGACCTGGCGATTCAGCGACTGGACCTGGTGATCTCTGACAGTCCGATGCCTCCTCATCTGGACATCAAAGGCTACAGCCAGAAGCTGGGCGAATGCGGGATCAGCTTTTTCGCCACTGAGGAGCTTTTTGAGCGCTATGGGCAAGACTTCCCCTTTGGCATGCAGGGGGCACCGCTGCTGATTCCCGGGCAGGAAACCGTAGTGCGCAGTCGACTCATGCGCTGGTTTGCTGAGTTGAAGGTTCAGCCGAGAATAGTTGGAGAATTCGACGACAGCGCACTGATGAAAGCCTTCGGCAAATCCGGCAGCGGGATATTCGTCGCCCCGAGCGTCATTGCCGATGAAGTGCAGGCGCAGTATGGCGTGCAGCTACTCGGCCAGACAGATGCCGTGACCGAGTCGTTTTATGCCATTTCGGTGGAGCGAAAGGTCAAGCACCCCGGCATCGTTGCGATTACCGAGGGCGCCCGACAGAAGCTGTTCACCGACGCGGTCTAGGACGTAAAGACTTAAACAGTGCCCATGAAATCGCGCTTGCCGATTTCAATGCCATTGTGGCGCAGCAGGTCGTAGGCGGTGGTCACGTGGAAGAAGAACTGCGGCAGGCTGTAGCTCAACAGGTAAGTCTGGCCGGTAAAGCGCTTCTCTTTAGGGGTGCCCGGGCGAAGAACGATTTCAATTTCTTCGTTACCGTCGATCTGCTCTGGCTTGATGCTGCCGATGAAGTCCAGAGTCTTGGCCAGTAACGCCTGAAGTTCGGCGAAGCTGGTTTCAGTGTCGTCGTACTTGGGCATCTCGACCTGAGCCAGACGTGCCGATGCGCCTTTGGCGAAATCCACAGCGATCTGAATCTGACGAGTGAAGTTCAGCATGTCTGGATACAGACGTGCCTGCAGCAGCGCTTCAGGCTGGATATTTTTCTGCGTGGCGTGCGCTTCGGCTTTAGTCAGGATCTGGCTCAACGCGTTAAGCATCTGCTGGAAAACCGGGACAGAAGCGGAGTACAGAGAAATAGTCATGACAGTTCCTTATAAGAAAGTGCCTGATTATAGGCATGTGTGGCCAAGCGCGCTGTGGCTGTTTTCAACTGACATCCGCCGACTGATCGTTGCGCTGGAAATAATCCCCCGCACACCCTAGGCTGTCTTCCCGCCATCGCCTACGGAAAGAGCCATGTCCACAGAACAGTCCTCGAACAGTCCTGCCGAACAACCCGATGCGCTAAATCTGAGCAGCACCGAGGTGCGCATTCTGGGCTGTCTGATCGAAAAGCAGGCTACCAGCCCGGAGACCTATCCGCTTACCCTCAACGCGCTGGTCACTGCCTGCAACCAGAAAACCAGCCGCGATCCTGTAATGAACCTTAACCCCGGCCCGGTTGGCCAAAGCCTGCGCGCACTGGAAGGCCGCGGTCTGGTTCGGCTGGTCATGGGCAGTCGTGCCGATCGCTGGGAACAGCGCGTCGATAAAACCCTGGAGTTGGTCCCCGCCCAAGTGATTCTGACCGGGCTTTTGCTGTTGCGCGGCCCACAGACGGTCAACGAACTGCTGACCCGTAGCAACCGGATGCATGACTTCGAAGACAACGAGCAAGTCGTCCATCAATTGGAACGACTGATTGCCAGAGGGCTGGCGATTCTGCTGCCACGCCAGTCAGGACAGCGCGAAGACCGTTACATGCATACGCTGGGCAATGCTGATGATCTGCAGGAAATCCTCGCAGCCCGGCAAAGCCAGCCAGAACGCGCCTCTTCAGCTAGCAACGCTAGCACCGAGCGCCTGGATGAACTTGAGGCGCGCGTTGCGGCACTCGAAGAGCGTCTGGCGAAGCTCGAATAACCCCTCCCCGCCAGTGCCCCACCCGGGCAGGATATTACCCTCATCCCGCCCGGGCGAACGCGGCAGCTTGCTGAAACAACTCGTCACCTGGACGCACCCCGGTGTACAGCACAAATTGCTCCAGCGCCTGAATCGCCGCCACTTCATCGCCGCTGATGACTCGCTTTTTTCTGGCGCGCGCAGCTTCGACTAGCGGTGTATTCACCGGGTTGGCCACGACGTCGAACACCGTATCTGCCGCGTCGATGGCTTCAAGGCTGAACGCAAGCTCATCGGCCTGAGCACCGATCATGCCTAACGGCGTGACATTGACCAGTAATGGCGGCCGTTCATCCCCCAGAGCTGCCTGCCAACGCAGGCCGCAGGATTGCGCCAACGCCCGACCGGCTTCTTCGTTGCGGGCAATAATGACGCCATCAGTAAAGCCCGATTCACGCATGGCGAACGCTACAGCTTTGGCCATGCCGCCACTGCCACGCAAGGCGAACGCAGTGCGTGGAACGGCTCGGCTGTCCATCAATTGAGCAACGGCAATATAGTCAGTGTTGTAGGCCTTCAAATGGCCCGCGGTATTAACAATGGTATTGACCGATGCAATGGCAGCCGCAGAGGGATCCATTTCGTCAATCAACGGGATGCTTGCTTCCTTGAACGGCATAGAGACGGCGCAGCCGCGAATTCCCAGTGAGCGCATTCCTGCGATTGCAGCCGGCAGGTCCGAAGGGCTGAAAGCCTTGTAATAGAAATTCAGACCCAACTGCTGATAAAGGTAGTTATGAAAACGAACGCCGAAGTTGCCTGGTCTTGCGGCGAGGGACATACACAAAACAGTTTCCTTGTCAGGGATGACAGGCATGCTTTTCTCCTGAACGGTATTAGTAAAAGCCTCGCGGGAAGGCGTAATATCTGCACCGTAACGCGACGCGATGAAAGTCGCCCGGTTCTTTATGCGTAAGTACCTTACACAAAATTTACTCAGCGGCTTCGCAGTTTTTCCGCAAAGCGCTGTCTTAAGAGTTATCCCGTGGCAGTGCTTGAGAGTGACGCAGGCTCGCGACAACGGGTTGAAAGTGAGGAACAGTCATGATTCGTCAAATCCCCAAGGTTGCCTTGTTGTTAGCTGCTCTGGCCATGGCCGGCCAGGCGAATGCCCATGGCGGCGGCCGTGGCTGGGCGGGCCCGGCAGTTGTGGGTGCAATCGTAGGTGGCGTGGTCGGCGCTGCGGTATCGTCCGGTCGCGACAGAACGGTCTATGTCGAGCAGCAGCCGGTCTATGTTCAACAACCCGTGTATGTTCAGGCTCCGCCGCAGCCAGTCTATTATCAGCCGGCCTATCAGGTTGTAGCGCCACCACCAGTGCGCGTATATGGTCCACCGCCTGGCTATTACGGCCCTCCACCCGTTTATTACGGCCCACCGCGCGGCTATTACGACCGCGGTCGCTGGTAATCATTGATAAACAGCCCCGCCCTCACCCGGCGGGGCTTTTTTTCGCCAGTGGAAAGGTAACGACTTCAGTAAAACTCAAGTTTGGTTGATCAAAGACGATAGCCTGCTAACAGTCCATTCTCTAACCACGAGCCAGCGTATAACGCTTCACCGACCTCACCGCTCAGTTCGTCATAACAATAAGGAATTCAATATGCCGACACAGAACCCACACCGAACATTCGGACTCTGTACGTCGAACAAGGTCTACAGCGCTTTGACTGAACTCAAGAGCCTGGAAGGCCACCGCACCGCGAAGTTTGTTGCGCTGATGGCGCAGAATCTGGTTGAAAAAGGCATGCTGTCTGATGAAGAAGTGATCGCCATACTGGATCAGGTCGTCGACTGAACCGTATTGGCAAACATTGCGTCGGCCTTCTGTTCATCAATGTCCACTATCGAGAGCGTTGATTTCTGCTGTGTCCAGTGACCCCGTAGAGTAGCGCCATAGATTGTTGGAGGCACTTATGAGCACACTCAAAATCATGTCCGTGGTAGGCAGCGCAGTTCCCCAGGCGCTTAGAGCCCAAGGTCTGCTGGCCTGTTGGTATCTGGTGCACAACGGTGAGCCCGTCAGCGGCCCGTTTGCATCGTTGAATGCTGCCCAGGCACGCTCTGAACTGTTCGAAGACCGCCAGCTAAACAGCTAACAGACATCCTCATCACAGCCCGGCCCGGCGCCAGGCTGGTAGTTAGACCGGCTGAAACTCTCTGAATTGTGCGTTGCTCCGCACACCCTCTTGCCCGCATTGGTCCCCTGATGCGGGCTTTTTTTACGTCTCTATATCCTGCCGATATCAGAGACGCTCAGCCATTGCAGCATTGACCTGACAACGGTGGGCCAGTTTCTGCAGGCGCTTTTCCATACTCATGAACACCACCCGATCCGAACGACCACTTTCCAGCTCGTCGATAAGGTCACTCGCGACCTGACGCAACTCGTAGGCAATCACCACGCGGTCGTCATTGAGGTCATGCTTGTGGGACTCGAACAGGCGGTGCAGATAGTTCTCCAGAACATACTTCATGCGATGCCGGTCGGTAGCACGCAGGTGATTCAGGCTCAGATTGATTTTGCCCAGCAACTCGCTGAGCTCTCCACACAGATACTGCATGCGTCTGGCGTACCCAATCTGCCCGTCGCGCATGGCTTTGCGCTGCACTGCAGCTTCCTGACTACGCTGGATGCCAGGAACGGCAACGGCGACCATCATGCCAATAATCAAGCCTGTTGCCTGGACCCAGCCCACCCAGTCTGCGGGCCGCGAGAAGAAACCTGCACCCATCAACAGAACCGCTATTGCACCGGCAACTATCACTAAAACAACGTAATCCTTGCTGATAAACCCTTTGGGCATTACGCGACTCCTTCGGCCTGTATTGGCAGCTATCGATGGCATGGAATGCTAATCGGTGCGGGCGCTGGATACCATGACTATTGTTACCGAGGACGATTTTTCAACCGTTGGGGCAAAACTTAAATCTTACATTTATTAGTGAAACTCCCTACAACAACCATCGACAGTGGTCAGGCCTACTCATAAAATGCCGAGCAGTTTCTCTACCCCGTGTGAATGCCACACTCCACTCTTAGTGAGCCTCGCTCTTGAAAATTCGTCTTCATATTTTGGGCCTTTTATTTGCACTTGCAGGCCCGGCACTTTCTACCAGTGTCTCCGCGAACGACCCTGCCCCACTTAATCGTGATCCTTCTCTACTTCATCTGGCATCCGGCAGCGCAATGCTCGTTGACCTGCAGACCGATAAAGTTTTGTATTCCAGCAATCCAGACGTCATCGTACCCATCGCCTCTGTGACCAAGCTCATGACGGCAATGGTTGTACTGGACGCCAAACAGTCCATGGATGAAGTCATCCCGGTCAATATCTCGCAAACGCCAGAAATGAAAGGCGTGTTCTCGCGAGTCAAACTGGGCAGCGAACTACCCCGCCGTGAAATGCTACTGATCACCTTGATGTCTTCCGAGAACCGCGCGGCTGCAAGTCTGGCCCATAGTTATCCGGGCGGCTATGCAGCGTTTATTCTGGCAATGAATGCCAAAGCCAAGGCACTGGGCATGAAACATACGGTGTATGTCGAGCCGACCGGTCTCTCGATCTACAACGTCTCGACAGCGCGCGACCTGACCAAACTGCTGCTCGCGTCGCGTAAATATCCGGCCCTCAGCGAGCTGAGCACCACGCCGGAAAAAACCGTCACATTCCGCAAGCCAACCTACAGCCTGGGCTTTAGTAACACTGACCACCTGGTTCGTAAATCCAACTGGGATATCAAGCTGACCAAGACCGGCTTTACCAATCAGGCTGGGCACTGCCTGGTCCTGCTGACCAGCATGGCTAATCGCCCTGTCGCGATGGTGATCCTTGATGCATTCGGCAAATACACTCACTTTGCAGATGCAAGCCGCATACGCCAATGGATGGAGACAGGCAAAAGCAATCCGCCGCCCGCCGTGGCGTTGCAGTACAAGAAAGAAAAGAATCTGGTGATGAAGCAGCAAGGGCTACAAGCTACCGAGTGACCCGTCGAAATCACACGTAAAAAGGCCGCCAGCTCCTCATGGAACTGGCGGCCTTTTTGTTGTAGCCAAGCGCTTAGAGGTTGAACTGAGTCACCAGCTTGGTGTTCAGGTAAGCCTCGATTGCCTCGGTACCACCCTCAGAGCCGTAACCTGAATCCTTGATGCCACCGAACGGGACTTCCGGCAAGCCGATGCCCTGATGGTTGATTGAAAGCATGCCCGCTTCAATGCCAGTGCTCAGCGCGTGAGCAGTCTTCATCGATGTGGTAAAGGCATACGAAGCCAGACCAAATGGCACTCGATTGGATTCGGCAATCGCCTCCTCCACGGTATCGAACGGCACCACCAGGGCAACAGGACCAAACGGCTCTTCGTTCATGATGCGCATTTCAGGGGTCAGACCACTGAGCACAGTCGGTTCGAAGAAGTAGCCAGGCCCCTCGATAGCTTTCCCGCCTGCGTTAAGCGTTGCACCTGAAGCTTTAGCGTCATCGACCAATGCAACCAGCGCCGGAATACGACGATCATTGGCGACCGGCCCCATGGTTACCGTCGAATCGAGGCCGTTACCGACCTTGATTTCCCGGGTCAGCCCAACGAATTTCTCGATAAACGCTTCGTATACACTGCGCTGAACCAGAATACGGGTCGGCGACACACAGACCTGACCGGCGTTGCGGAACTTGGCAGTTGCCAGCACGCGCGCGGCGAGGTCGACATCCGCATCGTCAAAAACCAGCGCCGGTGCATGACCGCCCAACTCCATCGTTGCGCGCTTCATGTGCTGCCCGGCAAGCGCGGCGAGCTGCTTGCCAACCGGAGTCGAGCCGGTGAATGTCACTTTGCGAATGACCGGGTGAGCAATCAGGTATGAGGAAATTTCTGCGGGGTTTCCGTACACCAGACCAATGACACCGGCTGGCACGCCGGCATCTGCGAAAGCGCGGATCAATTCAGCAGGTGATGCCGGGGTTTCTTCCGGAGCCTTGATGATGATCGAGCAGCCTGCCGCCAGCGCGGAAGACAATTTGCGCACGATCTGGTTGATCGGGAAATTCCACGGCGTGAACGCCGCGACTGGTCCTACAGGTTCTTTGACGACTTTCTGCTCGACGTCTGCGCCGCGGGAAGGAACCAGACGGCCATAACTGCGACGCCCCTCCTCGGCCAGCCACTCGATTACGTCCGCACCCGACAGTACTTCAGCGCGGGCTTCGGCCAACGGTTTACCCTGCTCCTGCGTCATGATCCGGGCAATGGAATCTGCGCGCTCACGCAATAAATGCGCGGCTTTTTGCATCGTTTTGTAGCGATCGTAGGCGGAGGTCTTGCGCCATGTCGCGAAACCACGCTCGGTGGCCGCCAGTGCTTCATCGAGGTCAGCAATGCTGGCGTGTGCAACAGTGCCCAGTTGCTGGCCGGTAGCGGGATCAATGACTGGCTGGGTGCGACCATCCTGGCCTGCACGCCATTGACCGTCGATAAAGAGCTGAACATCAGGATACATAGCGATTCTCCAGTTGCATTCGCAAGACAAGAAATGTGCTTTTCAAAAGCGCTACGAGTTCAATGGGGGCGCGATGGTGTATATCAAGGCATTTCACCCCATCGCTTTTCGGAAGAGTCCGAATCCATCAAGCCCTGGTTCGTTGCTGCCAGGCCGCAGCAAGCCCACTCAGGCAGATGACGGCGATGCCCAGTTGCGCAGTCAACGAGGGCGCATGACCAAACACCAGGTAACCCAACAAACCTGCAAACACGATCTGGCAGTAGCTGAACGGCGCCAGCATCGCGGGCGCGGCATAACGAAAAGCCTGAGTCAGCAGCAAGTGAGCAACCATCCCGCACGCTCCCAGCGCCAGCATGAACGGCAGATGCTTGAGTTCCGGCGCAGTCCAGAAAAACGGCAGGAGTGCGGTCATGACCAGGCTGTTGAACAACCCTGCAAAGAAATTGCTGGTGGTCGGGCTGTCATGCGCGCTGACCATTCGGGTGAGCAGTTGATAGGAAGCAAATAACGTCGCAGATCCCAGAGGTAGCAGGCTGGCTGGAGTAAACAGCTCTCCGCCGGGGTGCACAATAATCAGTACGCCAACAAAGCCCACAAGCACTGCTGCCCATTGTTTACGCGTGACATGCTCTCCCAGCAGCGGCACTGACAGGGCGGTAATCAACAGGGGTGCAAGAAAGTTGACGGCGGTTGCCTCAGCCAGCGGGATGTACATCAATCCGGTGGTGAACAACAAACTGGTGCCCAACAGGCACAGCGCACGCATTATTTGCAGCTTCAAGCGCTTGGTACGCAGCACCCGCAGGCCTGCCGAAGGCATGAAAATCCCGGCCATCAGTAGCGTATGCACTACATAGCGGACCCAAACGACCATGAAGATCGGATAAAACCCGGACAGGTATTTGGAAATGGTGTCGTGACTTGAAAACAGAAATGTGGCCAGAACAATGAGCGCGATGCCCTTGAGTGGCTGGTTGACGCCGGATAGTGGCGTGCTGACGGTACTCATCTAGTTTCCTTGGCATGGCAGAAAACAGTCGCCTATTCAGATGCCGAACGACAGCGCATCCGATATCCCTGAATAGCGTATGAAGGAAAGAATATAGAAGCCGCCCCGGTAATCCAAACAATGCCGCGGCTAATAACGAAATTAACTGACTGGCCGGTCCGATCGGGACACTCAAGTCCAGATCCGTAACAAGGCGCCTTTCGCTCCGGAAAGCGGATCGGCCGCAGGCAAAGGAACCTCGGAAATACGCTGCCGGGATGCACTCAATGCAGCGTGGTCGGCGCGCTGGATGTCGTACTGGCTCTGATTGGACGGGTAGCCGCCCACTACCAGAAAATCGTCACTTCGCTCCAGGCAACAGTGACCGGTGCCAGCAGGCAATACCAGAACATCTCCTGACGCTATCGTGACTTCCTGCCCGCGCTTGCCACCAAGCATCACCCGCGCCGCGCCGCTGGCAACCCCGAGCACTTCATGGGCCGTGGAATGATAGTGGTGATAATCAAAAATCACGTCACGCCATAACGCTGGCCAATGATTATGGGTAAAGAGACGTTCGAACCCGGCAGCCGTGTCGGCGCTCTCAAACGATACTCCCCGGTACACCAACACCGGCAATCGACTGTTAGGGACCTCTCGGTCCTCTTCAAAAAACAGCTGCTCGGGTGCGCGTGAAACCATGATGGCTGCTCCTTGCCGGATGGGATAATCCATGTCGACTCCTGCCGATCACCGATATTGCCAGCGTCAGACAAGCGGACATGTTTGAGAGGCAACCAATGGCACCGTGAAGCTGAACTCGCTTCCCTGGCCCAGCTCACTGTGAACCCAAAGATCTCCACCATGGGCTTTGACAATGCCCATCGAGATGTACAGCCCCAAGCCAGTACCACTCGGATTGCCTTGCCTGGTTCGCCAATAACGCTCAAAGACATGAGGCAGGTGCTCCTGAGCAATACCCGCCCCCGTATCAGCGACGCAGAACCTGACGTACCCCCCCTCTTTTACGGCGCTGACCCCGACGCGGCCTTCCCTTGGGGTGAACTTGATGGCATTGCCAACCAGATTGGACAACACCTGAAATAACCGCTCCGGATCGGCAGAAATCTGCAGGTCTGGCTCAGAGACAAAGCTCAGCTCGATAAACTTGTTCAGCGCCAACGGCGCGAGAAGTGAATATCCCTCTTCGAGTATCTGGCTGACATCCATCGGCTGAGACGCGATGGAGTAGCGACCCGCTTCGATCTTCGACGTATCCAGCAAGTCCTCCAACAAATTCGTCATCCGCGTCGTCGCCCGCTGCATGGTATCGATAGCGGAGTTGACACGCTTGGACGAGGGGCCACTATCGGCACCTATCAATCGCTGCATCATGCCGCACTGCATGACAATGACCGTCATCGGGCTACGCAGGTCATGAGAGACCACCGCAACCAGCTCGTCCCGCGCGCGAACCGCGTCCTGCTCTCGCAACACTTGACGAGCCAGGTCCGTTTCCAGCGCTGAGCGCCGCAAATCGGCTGCGGCGAACAGGTCGCCAGCGCTCCATCGATGCGCCTTGCCATTGACCTGTTCTTTCCAGATTTCAAACGACTTGCGCGGCTGGAGTCGGTTGCCGCCTTCGGTTTGCGAAAGCTCCATAGGCTTGCTGGGGTCACCGCTCCAGTTGACACTTTCCTTGACCTCGGGACGAAACCAAAGCACCGCATTGTCCACCGGCTTGGGTAAAGTGAAACTCAGCAACCCACTCGCGACATCCTGATATTCATGCGCATCGGGAAAGTCTGCACTCAGGCTGGCTGACTCATAAATGCCGACAGGCTGCTGTTTAACCCAAGCGTAAAGCGTCTGGATTTGTTCATCGCCCGGGCACGCCCCCCAGGTATGCAAGCGATCTTCAACCAGTACCGCAATGCCTGATGCGCCGGTCAGCGCCATCAACCGTTCAGGATTTTGTGCCAACGCCTCCAACACATCCTGCTGCGGTGCCAGGCGCATGGTTTGTACAAGCTCAGCGAGCATGACCTCTTTCTTCTGCCGCTGCTGGGCAATTCCGGCTTCCTCAAGCGCGCTGATCTGCATCGACAGTACCTGACCAATACTCTGGCAAGCTGCACGCAGGCCGTGCGGCACCAGCAGGGGCGTACGATTTCCGCAACTGATCAAGCCCCACAGGCGATCGTCCTTGAGCAGCGAAATACTCATTGAGGACTGCACGCCCATGTTCTTCATGTATTGGCAATGAATCGGCGAAACACTGCGCAGCAACGAATGAGTCATGTCCAGTGGCAGTAATGTGTCCGGGCGCAGTAACGGGACCAGTGGCACGGGCATATATTGAGCGTCAGGAATGATGCGTAGCCAGTTGAGACGGTATAACTCCCGGGCCTGGCTCGGAATGTCGGACGCCGGAAAAAACAGACCGTTGTAGGTGTCCATTCCCGGACTTGAAGCTTCGGCAATGACCTGACCGTGCCCTTCCTCCTCGAAACGATAAATCAGCACCCGCTCATAGCCGGTCATCGCCTGAATCTCGCGGACACTTATTTCGTAAAGTTCTGCGAGAGACTTTGCGCCTTGCAAACGACGCAAGGTCCTGCCCAGGCCGCGATCCAGATGTTGCATGCTGGCCGAGGTGAGCTCGCCGGGATTTTCAATCTCCAGCATCAACACCCCATCGTGACGATGCATGGTGCAATCCACCCACTTTCCGCCATAGGCCAGAGAGAGTGGGTTCACCTCATCCAGCGAGCTGGCAGCCGCTGCACTGCGTATTTCCTGCGCCTGCTCATTGCCCAATACGACGTCGAGTTCCTGACCGGCCAGTTCCGATGCGGCACGACCGAAAAGCACATCAGCATTTGCACTGATTTGCTGCACGATCCAGGTGCTCTCATTGACAGCCAGAAACACACCGTGAGGCTGAATAGCCCCCGGAATCTGGATAGGCTCATGATCACAGTTGGCCAGCAACCGATCAAAGACATCACCGTCGTCAACAATCATCACAAAATCTCCGCCCGCCTCACACGCAAGCAACATGAACAAAGGTAGCAAATACGGCGTTATCGGCCCGCCTGATCTTAATATGAACGTCGTGTAGAAATTAGCTTTTCGCTCTTGATGCCGACCGGTAATTAATCAGACCCGACAAGCCACACCTTCCAACATTCATCACTGGATCCACTTTTCATGCTCGATGAATGTTTTTCCACTGACGTGTGATTACTGCAATACGGACGGCTGTAATTTTTACAGAGCCTCGATGACATGTTCAAAAATCTGAGCGTTGAAGTGGACGCTAATGTGGACCGCCCCTGCGCTGAGCCAGAAAAGTCTGCGAAATGCCCGCACATGAGGGTGTTGACTGCCGTATGGAGAGATTTTCTTTGAACAAAAATCAGCACTAGTCACCATGGCACACGAACGAGTTCGACGCACCGTTATATTTCCCAGTGCCGGACAAGCATGTTCGCTCTATCAAAACGCCGGGCACTTTACAGCATCGACCTGACGCAGCGAATCATATCAAGTCAATTTTTTGGTGTAACGATTAAAGCTGCTCTTGATCAGTCACTCACCATGAGCTCGTCAGGCCGTTACGTTTATCGCTCCCGACGAGCTCACTAACAACCCGTCAGAAAATATAGTCAGTGGTGAGAAAACTGGATTCGCGATTGCGGATGATGTCGCTGATCAGCGCTTTGTTCGTGTCCTGGAATTTGGTCGCGACCAGCGTACGGATCGAGAAAACCCGAAGTGCGTCGTGAACCGACAAGGTACCTTCCGCCGAATTCTTGCGACCGTTGAAAGGGAATTGATCCGGTCCGCGCTGACACTGTGCGTTGATGTTGATACGCCCTACCTGATTGGCAAAAGCATCGACTAGCCGCCCAACCTGAGCAGAGTCATTCCCAAAGATGCTCAGTTGCTGACCGAAATCCGAGTCCAGTACGTAATCAATGACCGACTCAATTTCCCGATACGGCACAACAGGAACCACCGGACCGAACTGTTCTTCGTGGTAAACCCGCATTGCCGACGTCACGGGATACAGCACTGCCGGATAGAAGAACGTTTCATTGACCTCCCCGCCACCCTCATTGACGACGCGAGCGCCCTTGCTTACCGCATCGTCAAGCAAACCTTTCAAGTAATCGGTCTTGCCCGGCTCAGGTAATGGAGTCAGCGATACACCTGGCTCCCACGGCATACCAGCTTTCAGTTGAGCAAGTTTCTGCTGGAACTTCTCCAGGAAGCTATCGACCAGGCTCTCATGCACAAACAGAATCTTCAGCGCCGTGCAGCGCTGCCCGTTGAAGGAAAGCGATCCGGTGATCGACTCATTTACAGCGTTATCCAGATCCACATCCGGCAACACGATGCCCGGATTCTTCGCATCCAGACCCAGCGCAGCACGCAAGCGATGTGGCTTGGGGTGCAGCTTCTTGAGATCACTGGCTGCCTTATTGGTCCCGATAAACGCAAACACATCTATCTTGCCACTGGCCATCAACGCGCTGACCGTTTCTCGACCGCTGCCGTAGATCACATTGATGACGCCCGGCGGGAAACTGTCCCGGAACGCCTCCAGCAATGGCCGAATCAGCAACACACCAAACTTGGCGGGTTTGAAGACGACGGTGTTACCCATGATCAGAGCCGGGATGAGCGTGGTGAAGGTTTCGTTCAGCGGATAATTGTAAGGTCCCATGCACAGCGTTACGCCTAAAGGCACGCGTCGAATCTGACCGAGTGTGTCCTGCTCCAGCTCAAAACGACTGGAGCGACGATCCAGTTCCTTGAGGGCATTGATGGTGTCGACGATGTAGTCGCAGGTACGGTCAAACTCTTTCTCGGAATCCTTGAGGTTCTTGCCAATCTCCCACATCAGCAAATTGACCACCGCCTCACGCTGCTCTCGCATGCGCTTGAGAAATGCCTCGACGTGCTGAATGCGCTCGACCACCCGCATCGTCGGCCATGCACCCTGCCCTCGGTCATAAGCCTGAACAGCCGCCTCCAGTGCAGTCATCGCGGTTGCCGAGTCAAGCAACGGCGTACTGCCAAGAATCACCGACTGGATACCATCAACAGCGCTGAGACACACCGGACTGCGCACCGGCGCGAGCGGCCCCTGCCAGAGCTGCAACGTACCGTTGACCAGATACTCCCGCTGCTCAATGGCCTTCTCGGGACGATACTGCTCAGGGATTTGCTCAAGGGTTGGAAATAGTGTTTCAAGACGATTGCTGGCAGTCACTTCTTTCACCTCACTGGAAATCAGTCATAAGGAGCAAGCCAACTACACTACGCCAAAGCCCCCCACCTTTGGAAACCCACCTCTCCAAGCTACTGAATAGTAAAAATATTTTCGGCACACACTTGACTAATCCAATTGAAACAGTAACATAGCGCTCATTCCGCGATAGCTCAGTTGGTAGAGCAAGTGACTGTTAATCACTGGGTCCCTGGTTCGAGTCCAGGTCGTGGAGCCATATAGATACAAGCGATTGGGCGGTTTTTGTAGGGCTTTGTGAATTCGATGATTTAGTCATTGAGAAGCAGAACTCTCGAAAAACCGCCCTTTTTGTTGCCTGCTGAACTTTGAAGCGCAGCCTTTATCGCTCGTTGCGCAGTCTAAGTGCTGCATCTAGAGTCAAGCATGATGAAAATTCCCTCCTCCGTTCAGCCCAAAGGCGGCCTTCGCGAGACTGCAGCAATCACAGATTTCTGATCATTGTCCAGTGCCCTCTCCCCCTATATCGACATCTATCTTCGCATTCCTGTTTTTGTCGCCTGACGGTATTCAACGTCGAACTGGCTCGGTAGCTCGCAATAACGGAACGACAGCATGATGCCAGTGGAATCATCCATTTCCCCACGCCCGACATCTTGCCCTATCATCACAGCCAAATCGCCGAATAGTGGAGACAGGCATGATCACCCATCCGGACTTTCAGGTACTGGAGCTCATGGCGGGCATTCCCGGGCAACCGATGAATTTGCTCATTCGCAGCGGTGTATCGCTGGAAGCAATCGACAATCTGTCGCAACACGGTGTCAACGCAGTGAGCGTCGGCATCATCGACGCACGCACCCTCCTTCACCGTCGAACCAAGGGCGAACGACTCTCCCCCGAAGAAGGCGATCGCCTGTATCGCGTGAGCAAACTGGTGGTACTTGCCGAGCAAGTGTTCGGCGACAAGGACAAGGCAACCCACTGGCTGAACAAAGCTCAAAAGGCATTCGGAGGCCTGACCGCACTGGAGGCGGCCGGCACCACGCCTGGATATGTGGCTGCTGAAGAAGTGCTGGGCCGCATTAACCACGGGCTTTTTGCATGACCGAACGTGCTCTATAGCGCATATCGAATTAAAAAGACATGAGCGGAATTGGCGCCACCAAAGTATCAGACCGCAGGCACGCCAACGGCCGTTCGATAGTCTAATTGGCCAGCCACCTCGCTGCTTGAGGCGTTGGTCCAAATGGAATTGGCCGACGAAGAATTGCCAGCCCCCTCAGGCTACTGCGTGTTGATCTGCCGGAAAACGCAAATGTAAATGGTGGGCGTGAACATCTGAAGGACGAATGGTCGCAGGAGCACAGATAACGCCGTTAGGTGCCTGAGCTATCGAGACCGAACCGTAATTTCCCGCCATTGACTCCCCATGTAGGTAGCGTGCCACCACTCTCGCGGCCGGCTGGGCCAAGCAGTGGTAACTCTTAGGTCTAACTCGCAAGCGTCAGTAGTGTGATCAAGTCTTCTGCGGCACATGGTGAACGCACTCTGCATGATTTCCGCTGCGGAGAGACCCAGCTGTTGTATTCAAAAGCCCCCACGACGGTCTCTAGGCTCTGATCTAGGCTTGAAGCCGAATAGACCAGAAACTACCATTCGATCTTCACGAAAAGTGTGATCACCAAGAGGCTGGATGATGAAGCTCAACGACCACAACCGCTTGATCAAGCAAGCCGCAAGGACTGAATTGAACCCTATAGGTTGTGTGCAAAAGGGCCAGTCAAGAATATGGCTCGACGATCACAACTGGTGGGTTGGAGTGGTGGAGTTTCAACCTCACTCAGGGGCAAAGGGAAGCTACTTGAATGTGGGTGCATGTTGGCTTTGGCATGAAAAAGATAGTTTTTCATTCGACGATGGCTACAGAATTGAACCGTTTGAGGAGTACTTGGACTCTCAACAATTCTGCGAGGTCGCACAGTCTCTGGCCATGAAAGCGAAGAAAGAAGTCCTCAATCTTCGACTCAAATATCCTTCAATTCATGCTTGTGCGAAGCATCTCCGTGTTCAGGCACGCAAGAGTGATTGGGTAGTGTTCAATAGCGCGGTCGCAGCCGGGTTAGCAGGCGACCTCAAGTTTGCAGAAGAGCAATTCTCCCAAATCTTAAACCAGGGGTGCCGGACTGCATGGCAGGTAAATCTTCAGTCTCGGGCAGCAATACTATCCGCAGTTGTTCACGACGCCGACAGCTTTAAATTGGCAATAGTTGACGCTGTCATGAAGTGTCGCGCACTTCTGAAACTGCCGACCGTAGAACCCGAAAGCCTATTCAGTTAGTAGGTTTGGTTAATTGAAGCTTTGCATACGGCGGCCATTAGATTCTGCGTAATTAAATCGGTTGCCACTTGTGAGACTGATTTTTTTCGGATCCGAGCGAGGCGACCTACTGATTCGTCATCAGCATCCACTTGTAGGCTCCGGATGCTTATACACACTCTGATGACGCCTATAGCGCTACTCCTCATGACTCAAGATTGCGATACCGCAGTTGAGCTCAAATCCCTTGCCGGTCGGCCAAACTTCTTTAGTCAGGAAAATCTTGTAGCCCTGAAACTGCTCCTCGAATGGCTTACCCAAGCTGGCTTTCTTGCCAAATCCAACAGGAACGGTACCCGCCAGATCTCCGATCATTTTTGTACATAGAGCCGCAAGCGCTTTAGTATCCGCAACAGCTCGGCTTGCCACGTTCACATTCAGCATCAGCTTGACCCGCGTAACCTCGTCAGCAGTGCCACGGCCGTACAACGCTACGTTGTTGGGTAGCTCCTGCGACCCCAGATATTTGTACGGAGTGCCGCAAGAATAGACACCGTCGTACAACTCACTGTAGCCGCTGGGATTGGGTTTGAAGCCGGGAGTTCGTGCCAACACGCTGCATGCAGTGGATGGAGAGAAGGCTTCGCCATCCGCTGCATAGGAGTTGCCTGCCGCCAAATAAATCAGCCCAGTCAAAGCCAGTGCTGACCATCCTTTCTTGCTCAGTGATAAATCCATTACGGCGACTCTCATCCTTTGAACAGCTCTACGCTGCGGGCGGCCAATATGCCTAGGTCGGGGCTCATTGGTCAACGAATGCAGAGCAGTACATGATCGCACTTACTTAAGCTCAACTCCTTGGTATACGGCGGCGACCCACGGCTGGGAAACTTAATGCTTTTCAACCTGAGAGCATCGCAATATCCCGTTCAAAGTAAGCATCCAGCGAAGTCACCTTCCCAACGCCTGCGTAGCAGACATAAGTGCCTGGCTAAATAAGTGCGTCATCTGTCGTCCGAAGGCGACTGGACCACCAATCGCCAAGGGTCGACTTTCGCAGATGCAGCTAGCGAAGCGCACGTCACTCAAGATCTTTGAGTTCGGTCAGATATACCAACTGCTTGCGCATAGGCACGCATGCCAATTGGATCCCGGAGGGAGAGTTGTAAATAGCCTGGACGCCTGCGGTGAAGCCACAGCGCTGATAAAAACTTTCAGCATTCAGTGTGGCTTCAAGGTGGATCTCAGCAAGACCCGCCTTTCGTGCTAGACGCTCAAGATGAATGACCATCTTTTTACCTATGCCTTGGCCCATGAACTCTGGTAAGACGAAGATTGCCTCCAGTTCCCCGCTCTGGAGATTTATCAGTCCTGTAGCCACAGGAAGTCCATTGACGCACGCCAAGTGATAATCTTTTTCCACCCAGGATCTGTAGTTATCCGTTAGCGGAACGCAAGTCCAAGCCATCACTTGAGCATTCGTGTAAACGGTGCTGCATTGGTTCTGAATTGCCTGAAAGCGGATATCGAATGCTGCCTCAGCATCACAACGCTCAGCTCGACGAATCTGCAACATCTTCACACTCCTGAGATTGGCCATTCTGGACGGAGAATGAAAAAGCCCCGTCCATTCCTGGCGGGGCTTTAGTCAATGCGCTACTACCTACGCGCGCATAACCTCATGGCCCGCCCAAGGCGGTCATCAAGGTGCGCATCATGTTCAGTCGGTAGGTAATAGTCATTGATTTATAGTCTGGGGATTTATCTCAACTGTCAATGTAGCGCAGCGCCTGTGCAGCCAGCCAGGTGCCGAAGCTGTCATACACCTCAGTCTTTTACGAGTGCACCCAGCAAATGAGTCGGTTGCTCGACTAGCTTGTCGGCACCGCACTCGATCAACTCTGCGCGGGTGCCGTAACCCCATAGAACGCCAATGGCAAGTAATCCGTTTTGATGGGCGGCGACAATATCATCGCGCTTGTCGCCGATCATGCAGGCGGATCCAGGATGGATCGCCTCTACCGCCAGCAATGTATCCAGCAAGCGGGATTTGTCGTCCAGTTTACCATCCGGTGAAGTGCCGAAAATGCTTTGGAAATGACCTCTCAGCCCCGTCTCACTCAGAATGCGCTCGGCAAACTCCTGGCGCTTAGAGGTAGCGACATATAACGCGTATCCTTGTGTAGTCAGCGAATCAATAACTTGTCTAATTCCCGGATAAGCCAATGATCCAGAGATGCCGTACCGCCCATAATGAGTCCGGTACAACTCGACGCCTTGGTCGATGCGGTCATCTCCATAAGGCATCAGCAGTTGTGCCATTACCTGAGTCATCGGCGGCCCCAAAAGGTGCGTGATTCCGGCAGAGGGCGTGAAGTCGTGACCTAGAGCCCGAACGGCGTGCGTCAGACTGGCGACGATACCTGGTGCTGAATCAACGAGAGTGCCGTCCAGGTCGAAGATTAAAGTTTTCATAGCTTTCCTTTGAAGGTCAGCGGATGGCAAACACGCCCTAACTAGAATGGCCTGGATTGCTTATTAATCGTGTAGGACACGCCACAATGTTTCACGAGTTGTGGCATCCAGCGTAAGCCATTGGCGATCCATTACCTGTTTCAATCCTTCACCTATATATGCACCCGGCATCGTAAGGAAGCCGTGCTTGCGGAACCATGGGCCATTCCAAGGAGGCTCACGAAAAGTTGTCAAGCTCACCGCTTGGACCCCAAGGCTTTCAGCATGCTCTACGGCTGCCGAAAGCAGTTTTACTCCTATCCCAATCCCTGAAGCAATTGGGCGAACGGAAATATTGTCTAAATACAAAAGCCCGTCCAGCGGTCGCATTGCCGCAAAGCCCATTATTTTATGGCTATCGCTATCGAGCGCCACCACGACACGACAGGCCTCAAATCTCGCAGGGGTCAACGCAGGCGCGTCAGCGATATGGGCTAGAGATGGAAATGTCCTGTAACGCAGACGAGCCTCTGCCGAGATACAGCATAAATCCGCCACATCCTCGGTACGACTCAGCCGGAAGTAGTAGGTATGCATGCTTTCTATCTTTCAGGTTCACTGGATGCGTCTTTCAACTTTACCTCACAACTCAGTTCAGCAGTAAACGTGCGAAGAATGTAGCTTGCGCAGGGGATCGCTGGCAGAACGACGAGAAATATGGCATTACTCCAGCGGAGTCATGGTCAACACATGAGCTTTTTGAGGGATTATGGAAGCAACGTTAGCTAACATCGATAGAGATGGCTGGGAGTTGGACGACGCCGAAGCCATCCACAATGAACACCCTACAAGCTTCTGGCTTCCTCCGAGAGATGCTAGAAATAGCCTTCAAGCACAACAGCTTGTTAAGTTGGTTTTTAGAATCGTTACTACCGATGAGCGTGGAGCAGAAGAGGTCAGCATCGAGCGCATGTGGGTTATCGTCAAGGATCGAGTGGGAGATCTGTATATAGGGCAGCTCGATAACGACCCTTATTGTACTGACGAGATTCAGGCTGGGATGGAGGTCTGCTTTCTGCCAAATCACGTTATCGATGTTTATGAAGAGCGATAGCATGGGGGGAATCGTGGGGAGTACGCTTACTTAGGAGAGCCCCGCGAAGAAAAAACCGGAATAAGTAAAATTTCCTACCGACCGATCCCACTAAATCTGTCGGCACCTAAGCTTATTTACGACATTCCCACGGACATCGGCATGTGCAAGAATTTGAACGCGTCACGGATCACACCCGTTGGCTACTGACGGTCATCAGTAGCGAGCAACCCAAGCACGCTCAGCCTCGGGAAGTGTGTGCAGATTCTCCCTGCGTCTCCCTGGTTATCCAGGCATGTTGCCGTCACGATCACCCTGCCCGGGTAGTCATAGGCGCATAGAGTCCGAAGCCTGCCAAACCTCGGGCCGAATGACTCAGAAACTACATAGCAGTCTTAACGGAGGTGGGTAAATATATGATTCTGGTTAAAGAAATTATACTATCTGATGACCCTAAGGACTCTGGCATTATCATAGGCGGCGGCTCAGTAAATTTAAAAGCTTGGCCGATGAACCCTGATGGAGAAGCTTTAGTGCTCATTGCAACGATAGAGTGCGCCAGCCTGAAGAAAATACACGATTACAAGTCGATCCCCCAAGAGGGCGTGCTGTATATTTTTTCAACCTACAGCAGCTCTGATTATTTTCTCGACAATATCACTTACAGCGGCGACACTTCCGAGCTGGAGTCGATATCGAGTGGTTACACTTTAGTAGCCATGAAAGACTCAGAGTCGGAAATTAACAGCCCATACAATATAATCCCGAAAACGAATACAAAATTTAACAACAAAGCGGTACAGGAAGATGAGTACCCCGTATTCTCCATGCTTACGAACACCCCACCTAATGGAGTAAAGCTGCCCCTGGATTTGCTGGAGGAATACGAATTTGTTATGCAGCTTTACTCGTCAGACTTTCCAGAGCCATTTAAAGATATATTTTATTTGACCGATGCTGTTGGGTGTCTTCTTTTGAAAAAAGACGGCTCAGGCAATGGGTTGTTTTTTGTGCACACGGCATGATTAAAACTGGAGTAATCAAAGCGCCTTTTTGGTGAGTGTCGCTGGTCTATTTTGGAGGATTGCCCCCTCCCCCAAAGCCATTAACAAATCCCCTCCGTCAGGCGGTGTCTCCTCGTCAAATCTGGAGACGCCATGAAAATATCGCTTGCGCGATATGACGCACTGACTTCCGCCAACTTACCGGCCGACAAGGCTAAAGCTGTGGTGGATGCATGAGAGACAAACGTGGAAAAGCTCGCGACCAAAGCTGACCTTCAGCACGTAAAAATCCGGCTGAACGCATCGATTTCAGAGAGGCGCTCTCAGGTTCGCTTGGAAATAAAATTCATGCGCTGGCAGCCAGGCGCAATTTTCGTTTTTGTCGCCGTGCCCTTTCTCAAGCTGGGTTTCGAGCTTGTCTCAAAAGCAGCCGTCAGTGCAAAGACAAACTCACAATTTGCCATGAACGCGCACGCTGTGCTTCACCACCCCCCAGATCACCAGGTCGTCGCATTCCATCACGTGCCGTGGTGGATATTTGCTGTTTTCCGAGGTGAGCATGCATGTGTTCTCACGCATGTGCAGCCGCTTGCAGACGGGTTCAGCATTGAGGGCTGCGATGACGATGTCGCCATGTTCCGCGTAAAGGCTGCGATCTACGATCAGAAGATCCCCGGAGAAAATCCCCACCCCCTGCATGCTGTCCTCCTCAATTTTCACCATGTACAGATCGGGTGTCGGGATGTCGAACAATTCATCCAGTGAGATGTGCTTTTCGATGTGCTCGGCGGCCAGCGACGGCAAGCCCTCAGGTGCCTGAAAGGAATAGAGCGGAAGCTTTTCGCCCCCGGCTGATATCGGACCAAGGATGGTAATGCTCATGAAAATGACCCTGCGGAGAATAACTGTACATGCATACAGTAACGATCTTGGCGACGTGCAGTCAATCTCATGTGCAGGACATTGCGACGGGTGACACCATGAGTGGAGGCTACTCGGTCTGCGACTCCCTGGATCATTACCTCAGGAAGCCCGCACCACAGCAGGTTATGATCAATGAATGCGATCTCCGGGTGATTGCGCCCAACCACGCCCCCACCACAACCAGGCTCCAAATCATCTGACCGGTGGACTCAGCGTAGAAAAGGTTAGATGAGGGCAATGAGAGAAACGTACTCGCCAATGCCATGCTAATTTTTCATTTCGCGCCGTGACGCCAAGGATACCTCCTCATGCAATATATATTTTCCGAAGTCCTTAATGACCTGATTGACTACTTCCTGCTCAGTGACTTGCAACTGCTCAAACGTTTCAAGCAAGAGCATCAACTTCCCGATGACCTGGCTAGCGAGTTTGTTTCCAATGAAAGCGGCGACGCGGCCGTTCTTGAAGGTGTCCTCATCCCGCTCATCGGAGTGGAAAACCATCCGTACACGATTGTCTTCACGTTAGCAGGTACCGAACCAGAAATGCCACGGTACGAAGACCGCATCCAGCATCGGCGCGGCGGTTATTCGTTGCGTGTGGAGCACGGCCGCATCCATCTGTATACGTGGCGCATTCTGCAGGCGTTCACGGAGGACAACCTCGATGAGTTGCTCGAGCGCTATCAGCAACCCAACAGACCGACGATTGAAGTCGAGAATGGCTGGTATGAAGTCGAGATACTGGCGGGCGAAATCCTGCGCGATGGATACTTCGAGCCAGCCTTCGAGTTTGTGCTGACCAAGACCGAGCTGCCGGTAGATGCCAGTAAGGTGGATGTCAACTATCGCTTTGAGGTGGAATGGCGCCAGGGCACGGCTGAATAATTGTCTTAAACTGCCGGAGCACCGCACGTGGCTGTACTAGTCAGAGAGACAGGTCTGCACGATTTGCATGGGGCTGCTACCCCATGCTGGCGGAGGGAGTGCGGGATAGTTTCAGGAGGATGGAAAGGGACTGCAAATCCGCCTACCTATCAGGCGGGCATACCGATCACCAATAAACACCAACCACAACCGCAAGCAATACAACAGTCATTGCGGCTTCTTTCCTGGAACAGCTCACATAAATCAAAAACTGAGTGAATAAGGCAATTGCCACCGCTAGAAATCTTATAGGCCCCCTGTCATTAGAATTATCCTCTATAACGTAATCGGGCCCCATCCAGTCATACTCTGACCCTTGCATAAACGTATAGGTGAGTAGGCAAAAGACAAAAATTCCATACAGAAAAACTCGTATCAACACCCTGACTGCCTTCATGCACACCTCATCAGCCTACTGAAAGAACTCCACCCTCTCATCATTGGGTAGGTGCCGCGACCGTATTCAACACGTCACCACACATTGATTCCACTGCCCTACACACTATGGTAACTTCGCCAGGCATATACTTGGTATAGGCGGTCAGCATATTAAGGACTGTCTTTTATCATTGAACGGAACGGTTCCGGCTCCGACTGGAACGGTGTGAAAGTCATCACGCGAGACATGAGATCTGAAGTAATCCGCTAAATCGAGTGTGGCTCTCAATAGTGACGACCACAAAAATTCACAGGCGCGTTCTTGAGATGATGCGCCCGACTTGAGGTTTCCCCTTGGGACTTTTCTCTAAAATATTCGGAAAGCCATCTGGACCAGTTCTCTACACACTCTTTTCGGCTCGACCCTCAAGCGATCTGGGTGCATGGGCACCCAGCTTCCCGGACCACACTGAGGTTGTCGGTTACTCAAGCCTCGGTCATTTCTTCCTTCGCAGCCCGGACGACCAGGACTATATCGTCCTGCACCCTTTCAAGCGCGCAGCAAAGTCGTATGGAAGCTTTGAGTCAGTCGAAGAGTTTGAAACCGAGATACTGAAAGAACCGGGGTTCGATCTGCACGTCCTGAGGTCGGATCACGTCGCCGAATTATTCCAGCATCTGGGCCCCCTTGCTGAAGATCAGGTCTACATCCCGAAGCCCTACCCGTTTCTCGGCGGCAGCGAAGCGCTGGAGACCTACGAAAAAGGTGATGCCTGGGTCTTTATGCAGGTTGTTGCTCATATGCATGGCCTCGACGGCAGCGCCTGAAATGCATAAGTTGGATGAACTGCGCTGAAGAGACTCTTCAGCGCAGTTCTATTATGAGAATACCGAAGCTGAGCTGAGGGCACCCCGCCCAGCCCATTATTCAGAAGCGCCACTCCAAAAATCAAAGCGCGCCCTCCTGCTGCCGTGGACTGGAACTATCGCAGATTGTTTGCCGCCCCCACTGCTGCGTTGTAGGAGTCCATCATCGCTTTGATAGAAGAGTCATGTTTAAGCTCTTTGTATTGCCGCATGAAACCGATGGAGTTGGTCAACGCACTTTGCACAATGCTCATGCTGCTCTTGGTCACAGGGTCCTTGTAGTCGATCAGCGACTTGCGCAGTTCTTCCAGTGAAGCCTCCAGGTTCGGCACGATGGTGTCGGCCTTCGCCACGTCCTTTTGACTCATGGCATTTACCATGTCGGTCCCGAGCATCAGGCTATTGAGCGTGTAGTAAGCCGGCATGTTGCCTTCTTTGCGAAGAGCTTCAGCCTCTTCTGCCTGAACTCGCCGTTGATGACTCGACAGCGCTTGATCCATCTGTCCCAGGCTTTCCATGGCGTCCTCGAACGCTGCTCGAGTCGCCGTATCCTGGGCTTTGCCCTTTGCCAGCTTATCCTCTCGATAGGCGCCACCGTTAAAGTAAGGCGCGATCTCGTTGATGCGTGCAACGACAACAGGCAATGTTTTCAGTAAAGCGTCAGCGGCCGCGTCCGCATCTTCCGATCCTGTGGCAGAAAGATCACGGCCCTGCTTCAGGTCATTGATGGCATCAGTGTAATAGCTGCCGGCCGACGGAGCATGGAACATATCAGTCGGCTTGGCGCGATCAAGTTTCATCTCACCGTATAACCTGATAGTTCCAAGCAGTCCAAAGGTGTCGTCCAGCAAGCGGTTATAAGCTTTCACATACAGGTTGAATTTTTGCTGTTCTACAGCTTGAGCCGATTCCGCCTGAGTGGTTGCAGGAGTCTGAGAGTTGCCGGTCGAGTTGGAATTATCACAGCCTGGGAGAGCCAGTATTGCGCCAAGCAGAACACACACAGCAGCAAGTTTATTGAAACGATCAAAAGCTGAGAGAGGCATAACGGGGGTCGTCCTTGAAGTCAGAGAGTTACAGATCTGGCAGTCAGACTGGAATATATCGGCCAGGTTCCACCGGAGAATGACAAAAAGCCATCATCGCTTTAAATGTGATCGTCACTGCCTGCATTAGGCCGATGATTACATTCGTGAATGTTGGGATGAAGCTATTTGCAACGCGTTGATACAGCTGCAGAAAATATGTTTTTCGCCCCTGTCAATGGGTAATCAGTTCACTGCTGAGTACGTTGCTCTAATTCCAGCAATTTAAGGAGTTCTTTGTCATCCAGATGAAAGGCGAGTGCTTCAGGAAGCGGGCGTTCGAAGTCCCTGAGCCCACTCAGTTCGTAGAAAAGATTGTGCTCGTAGAATGCGTTAATTGCTGCGAGCTCCGGAACCAAATCCAGCATCGGCGTTGCATACGTATAGCCCGGTCGTACTCGTCCAATGTACTCAAGTCTCTCGCTGCAATCCGCACATCCTTCATTAACGCCCTTTTCCCACAAGCGGTAGGCATCCAGACGACGCCCTTCCATCCAGGCCAACTGCCCCAGACTCGCGTAGGCCGGGGCATAACCCTGTTTTACCGCGCACTCAAGCATCTGTTTGCCAACAGGATGAAGCTCTTTCGCCTGCGGGACGATATTTCCCCCGACTGATGCCATCGCCTGCGGGCTGCCGCGATCAACGGCGTCAGAAAGCAGCTTGTACATGGCGTCGTAGTCCCGGCCATAAAGAGAGGCTCCATAGCCAGCGACTACAATTGGTACACCCTGTTGAACAAATTCGTTGATTGTATCTGACGCTGCGGCAGCTTTTTCGGGGCTGGCCGGATAACGAAGCGTCCAGACACTGTCGAGATATGTGGCCTTCCAGCTCCCCTCTTTCACGGCAGCAGCGAGTAAACTCTCACGCTTTTCTTTATGCTCTTTATCCATCCAGAAGTTTTCGGTTTGGTCCCCTAGCGAGGCGTACTCCACGAGTTTCCTGAAAGCCTGCGCAGCCGCGGTGGACTCTTTCGGCAAAAAATCCGTCTCACTGCGGCAAACAAAATTCTTATCTTTAAACTCCGCCAGTAACTGTTTATTAACTGACAACTGGTCTGAACTGCCATACGAGGCAGGAAGGTGGTTAAAGTCTTCTAATTTTTTGTCACAGCCTGAAAGGATCGCCACCATAACCAGCGTAAAAACCGATAAAGATTTCATATTTTCCCTGATGACTTTCTGATTATCGTGAAGGGTATTCTTTAGCGACGTGATCCCTGGATCAGAAATTTTTCATCAATATCAATCCCCGTCGCACGACGCTGTGTTTCTTGACTGCTAATCGCCCGAGCCGGAGTGAAACCGGTCAGCCGAATAAATAATTCGGATACCTCAGTGCAAGAAACCCGGCTACCGTTAGCCCTGCTTGAATCAGCAGCGTCACCGAGAGCCCTTTCGGCCCTCGGCGGACAAACCAGTAAATAGCGTTCATCGCCATTGAAATCAGGTTGGTGAGCCACATGACGGCGAACGAGAAGAGAGACGACGGGACGAAGGCAGAGCTAGGCAATTGCAGTACATAGAGTGCGAATATCGTACCCAGAATCACAGTAGTGATCGAGAGGCAGGCAATCCAGCGGGTAAAACGTAAAACGCCGTGGGATATCATACCGATGTATATCCTTTCCAATTAGCTTTGCCCAAACAACGAATCATCGCTGCGGCGTGGTTCACGCCACTAAAGTCAATTGCCGCAATAGATAAAGCTTTCACTTGCAGCAACCTGGATGTTCATAGCCTTTGCGTTCATGGCAGTGTGACTGCTACTTACCCGTTCCGGATTGCAACCGCTCAGCCGAAGAAATACCCCCCGAAGAGGGATACAACAAAAGTGGCTAAACACACCCCTGCTTGAATCAGCAGCGTGACCGAAAGCCATTTCGGTCCTCGGCGGACAGACCAGTAAATAACGTTCAGCGCCATTGAAACCAGATTGGTGAACCACATCACGGCGAACGAGAACAAATACGATGAGACGAAGGAGGAGCTAGGCTTTTGCAGCAAATAGAGTGCGAATATCGAACCCAGAATCACAGTAGTGATCGAGAGGCAGGGCATCCAGCGGGTAACACGTAAAGCTTCGTCGGGCATCATACTGGTGGACTTCCTTTCAGCACTTTGCCCGAATGGGTGAGCTATCGCTGCTGGCAATGGCTTGCTTGAGTAGGTAATAGATCCTTATTGGATCCAAAAAACGCAATCTTACTGAATTCGCCTGAAAAGCCAAGCGCCAATGTTTTTTGGCGCCAGCCACTCTCAGTCTGGTTGACCTCGCCCGGAAGCTTTAACCGATGTTCCTTCCCGCCGGTCCCAACAATTGATTGTTTTAAAACACCCTGCTGCCATCAAGGCACAGCCCGGTATCCATAACAGACTGTGTGAAAACTACTGCGCTCGGCAATACGGCGTTAAAAACAGCCGAAAAATGCTCATTTAGAATACCTAGACTCCGCTTTTTCGGCTGTTTTTGCCTTGTCTTACCGTCGCTCGCTACGTTTTCACACAGTCTGATAAGCCGGGATTTCCAGTGCCCAAACCTACTGCGAATAGCGCAATTCCTGTCGCGAACATTATGCGTTCTCCATAACCGATCCGAACTTGATAGAGCCTTCGACGGCCATGCCCCCCCCCTGAATCAAGGAACCACAATCTCATCATAAAACCACACACCCACTTCGCCATTCGGGCGCACATCCAGAACCTTCCCATCAGCACTCTGCATAACCGAATGATCAGACTCGATGGGCTTTCCCGTACGCCGATCCAGGGCCTGCGCCTCAGGTGGCGGGCTGAAGAGCAGGTAGCCTTGAAAACTGCTGACTTGAGCGCCGACAGGATAGTGAACAGGGCCGAAATCGGCTGCACTGTTCAACTCACCGCTCCACTTGAGCACATCACCGTCAGGCTTGTTCACGAGCATGCTCAGCCATCTCAGTTCCAGTCCCAGCAGGCGCGTCGGCGTGTCCGTCCTCAGCTCCCAGCTATCGCCCGAGTCGGAAGAGACCGTCAACGATCCCGGCCAGACAATGCCTCCCTGCTTGCTGCCTGGCGCCAGCGTGCAGCGGTTGAAACGCCATTCGGAGAACTTGAAATGAGCGCCGGATGGAAAGCGGAACTCGACCTTGCCCGGCTCACACCTCCAGCCTTGCAAGTCGGTAGCCGCCAATATTTCCACTATCGCCGAACCATGGCCCTGCCACAGTTCGAGCCAACGCACAGGTATGCCCATGATGTTACCGGGCGTACGTTCGAAGTCAGCGTGCTTGAGGCTCTGCATGCCGTAAGGCTGCGGAGTACCGCTCAGGTCGTTAAAGGGTTTGACGTCTTCCAGCTGGACCTGCGTGCCGGCCGGCAGCACCAGATCGCCCAGCACTTCTTCACGCTCCAGGCGCGGGTTATGTGCGCGCCAGTCAAGCCATTGGGTAACCCCGATATTGACGTAGGGCACGCTGGCGGCCGCCAGCACTACGAACATCAAGCCGAACAGCCAGGGCCGCGCCAGCATGGAGCGTCTGTAACGAGGGATAAGAAAAGCCAGCAGGCAGGCTAAAAATAGCCAGAGAAAAACCTGGGAAAAGATGAAGATCATGGAACCGATCATCATGGCCAGGGGATTAATCGGGATCATGGACGTCCTTGTAAACTCATTTCAAATCGCGAAGGATAATCCAGACTGCGGCACTTTCCCACGTGCCGACAAACTAAGTCCTGACCAATCAAGGAAGTCACTCCGCATGATGCCTGACAGCGCTTGCCGTATTGACTGCCGATTTTTCTGCTCACGAACCCGAATATATTTTTAACTGAATAGCAGTGTCCGAAGCTGGCAACAACGCCGGAATACCAGGGAAGTACAACACATGAAATGCGCAGGATTCTGGAAGTATGCGTTATGGGCTGCGGCGATCGGTTATAGCGGTATGAATAATGCCGCAGCGTTACCCCAGGGCTGGCAAATCCAGCCAAGCGCTGCCGAGGACGTCGACAAAGGGCTTCCATCGGCTTTGCAATCGTCGGAGCTGGCGAAAGATGGGCGCAGGCTTGCTGAGGTGCACATCGTCGTGGCCCTGCCCTACAACCAGGTACTGCCGCAAGTCATCTCTGCGTTGCGACCCCTGGGGCGCCTGGACGAGCGGTCCGGTGTGGAGCCGTTGTCCAAACTGGAGGAAGAATGGGGCAATGTGCTGTTGACGCGCCGTCCTGATCTTGTACGGGAACTGGTCCGACAGTTCGATCTACCCAAGCTGCAACAAGACGTACGCGACGGCGCTCTGGCTGAATCAGAGATACCCGAGCGTATAGCCCTTATTGAACGGACTATACGCTTTCAATCAGACAGCAAGCGCATGGCCCCGCTGACCGAGCAGTATAAATCCTGGATCGGCAGCGCTGAGCATAAGCATGGAGCAACAGGCCGCAGCAGCGGTCGTGTCATTGCGCGCGTGATGCAGCTTGACCCTGTTTTGGGTCGCCCCGCAACAGTGGTCTATTTGACGCGAAACGATGAGTATCCGAACCCCGACGCCGGGTTCTTCGGCCGGATGCGCGAGCTGGCCGAGCTCGACATTTTTCACCCCTCCGCGCCCAAAACCCTGCATCGCAGCATCGTGCCAGGTGAGGTGTTCAGCCCGGTATTCGATGCGTTGAGCAAGCTGCCCAAAGCTAACGTGGAACTGGGTGCAAGCCCGGACCAATGGCGCGCGCCCTCCAGGCCAATCTCTTTTGTAACCGAGCCGAAGCTCACCCTGCCGGACACCAAAGCGAAGGTACTCGAGGCGAAAGCGGTCATGTCCATTAAGTCCCCGGACAACTTCATCGTCCTGGGCGATGGCAGTGTTCTGATCATCCGTAGCTACCCGCGCGCATTGATGCGCTGGTCGCCTGACGCCGGCGGTGAGCTGCGGGAACTATGGACCTCGACGGAGGAAAAGTCGCACCAGTGGCAGCTGTCGCGCGATGCGACTGGGCAATCGGGGTATCTGACGACGGACGGGCTCATTGTGCGCTTTGACGCTAAGACCGGTTCTCTGTTCAAGCACCCCATGGCCTTCGAAAAAACGACCAAACCGGACGACTACATAAAGTATTTCCACGATGGAAACGGCGTGCCGTTACCCTATGACCACAGCCTTAGCGGGGGGCGCGACACGCTCAATGTCTGGCAAGCCAACGCGCAACCCGCTGGCGACGGTACGCCCTGGAATTACACGTTGCGCTTTGCCTCCCCGCGCCAGGACATGATGAAAGGTTCCCTGCGCGGCAATAGCCTGATCAAGCCTGTAAGCTGGGACGGCTTCATGCCCAACACATGGGTCGAAGACGTTTACGGCCTTGCCGAACTCGATGGAAAAACCGGCAAGGTGTTGCGCGTGGTGAAGTTGCCGCGCCGATTGGGCGATGTGGACCGCAACGATGACACTGGCATGGCACCCTGGGACCCTGCGTCTTTTGGTTCCGTCAAAGGTGGATGGATCGCGGTCGGCTTTGTATTGGATGAAGGGAAGCAGGTCAATCCCGGTATGCACGTTGTCGACATTGCCAGTGGCAAGGTGCGCTATTCACTGACCTTGCCCGGACGGGACTCGCTCAAAACTGCGGTGGGTTCGCCCAACGGCCGTCTTCTGGCACTCGGCAGCGGTGGCAAAAACTCTGCTGTGCTATGGAACCTGGAAACCGGTCGCTCACTCACCCTCGGAACTGAAGCCTCAGGATGCAAGGAGTTTGAGCAACTGCAATGGAGCCCATCCGGGGAGCGTCTTTGGGGAAGTTGTAATAACGGACTGGTCGCCTGGGATGTGCCTTCGGCCTGGTGAACTGGCCTGCGTCGATCAGTGACGCAAGTTAATATTCATGTCGCGTAAAGCCGCTTTATCCCATCAAGCGCTGGAGCCCAGCGCTATAATGGGACTCGTCCCTTGGCCTTATACACACCTGTCAGACTGCTGTCGTGGGTGAGCACGCAAGTTCCTGAGTTTTCAAGAACCGCACGCACCCCACATCAAGGATGAGTATCAGGTGCCCTCCTGAACTTCGCCTGATGCCTGGCACTGGTCAATATGCTATAGCGAGTGGTACGCGAAACCTTCTTTGTCAGAAAGCGCTCGAACACTGGGTCGAAAACGGCACGCTCCAGATTTGGCTGTTCATCGCGCAAATAACGCTCGCAGAGTGTCCGGTAGTCTTCAAGAGCAATGAAACGTTTGATCCAGTAGTGATAGAAGTACCCCATCAAAAAGCCAAGACTGAAGTCGTGATCAATCACCGAGTGGGCGCAGCATTCGAAATCGATCAGGCGCAAACTTCCATCCGGCCCGATCAGAATATTTTTAGGATGAGGGTCCATGTGTACATAACCCTCGCTGAGCATCTGCTCGAATAACCGGAATACCTGTGGCAGCAGGTTCCTGGAATCTTCAGGACACGCGATGAGTCGATCATCAACGCTGCAATGCTGATCGAAAAAACCCAGCAGTAAATATTCCTCCTTGATAAACGGAAAACGCGCCCTATACCCAAAGCCTGCTACGCGTGGAACGTTGATCGAACGAGAAGATACCGCTGAGAGATTGATGAATTCGTTGGTCAAGTCATGCAGTCCGCTAACCCGTTTCAGGCCGAGGTAGTTCTGCAACTGCTTTTTCCAATGCGGCAGTCGGTTGTATTTCAGTACCCACTTGCGCTCCCCCTCCAGCAGAAAAACCCCGCGGTTCGGCTCGGGCACGTCCAGCGTGGCATGCTGCTCCGGTGCGATGATGAGCTGCCGTACCAGCGCAGCCAATTCATCTCGATAGCGGGGTTCGAAATGGAAGGTCAGGCCATGAATATTCTGACTGAGAAGTCCGCGGGTCAAATCCTGAAGATGACGCATCTGCATGTCCGTATTAATGCCAACAACGGTATAAACTTACGTGCGCCACATGGACTTGTGTAAGCAGGAAGGAGCGAAATAACTCTGTACCGCAGATCGTACGTTATTGTCGCCAAAACAGCACGAACGCTGAACTCTCCCGCCAGACAACGCTCTAGACCCTCTCGCCGATATTTGCCTGGCATCGACGATGCAACTCCTGTCACCTTTTGAGATTTGAACACGCATGTCTATTCAGCAACCATCCGGGCACGTTTTGCCCGCGCGCTCCGCAGCCAAAATGGAAGCCGCCATGGCCGTTGGCGCTTTTGCTATCGGTACTGGCGAGTTCGCGATCATGGGGCTGATGCCCGATATCGCCAACAACCTGCAATTGAGCGAACCGCAGGTGGGCCACGCTATCAGTGCCTATGCGCTAGGGGTGATGGTTGGAGCGCCGTTGCTGGCGATTCTGGGCGCCAAACTGCTCCGCAAACATCTGCTGTTATTGCTGATGGCGCTGTACGCTCTGGGCAACCTGGCGACTGCGTTTACTCCTACATTTGGCAGCCTGATTGCCTTTCGTTTTATCAGCGGCCTGCCCCATGGCGCCTATTTCGGCATTGCTGCGGTGGTGGCTTCGAGCATGGTGCCCTCCAATAAACGTGCGGGCGCGGTAGCAAGGGTAATGATGGGCCTGACCCTGGCGATGTTGCTGGGTAACCCGATCGCTACTTTTCTCGGTCAATTCTTCGGCTGGCGATCTGCATTTGCCCTGGTAGGGGCTATCGCGCTTTGCACGATTGGGTTGGTCTGGCGCTTCGTGCCTGATCGCCGCGATGAACCGCGCAGCGATCCTCGCAAGGAGCTCCTCGCGTTCAAGAAACCGCAGGTCTGGATGGCCCTTGCGATTGGGGCGATTGGTTTTGCCGGAATGTTCTGCGTGTTCAGCTATCTGGCACCGACGATGCTGGAGGTGACCCGGGTTACGCCGCAGTGGATTCCCTTTGGTCTGGCAGCATTCGGGGTCGGCGGCATCATTGGCAATATCGTCGGCGGCAAACTGTTCGACCGCATGCAATTTCGCGCCGTGGGTGTGCTGCTGGTCTGGTCGATGGCAGTGCTGCTGTTTTTCCCATTCGCAGCGGGCTCGTTGTGGGGCGTCATGCTGGGTATCGCCCTTGTCGGAACGATGGTCGCACTGGCGGCACCACTGCAGATCCGCTTGATGGACATTGCCCACGAGGCACCCAGCCTGGCGGCAGCGTCCAACCATGCCGCGTTCAACCTGGCCAATGCGCTGGGCCCATGGTTTGGCGGGATGGCTATCACCGCCGGGCTCGGCTGGACGAGCACCGGGTATATCGGTGCCGCCACGGCCTTGGCCGGTCTGGGTGTCTACCTGATTGCGCGCCGTATGAACGGTGGGGATTGAGCGACATCGTTGTAATTGAGCGTAAGGAATACCATGACACTGACCGCAAACCGCCTGATCGACATCGCGATGTCTAACCCGCTGAACGCTGAAATAGTCAACCGGCTGCCGTCTCTGGGCCTCAGCCAATGCATGCTCACCGCGGGATGCATTTTTCAGGCGGTATGGAATCAACAATCAGGTCAGCCGCCTGCGTGGGGCGTGAATGATTACGACGTGTTTTACTTTGATGAAGACCTGTCTTGGGAGGCAGAAAACGAAGTCATCGAAGCCGCCGCACAACTGTTTCAGGATCTGGGTGTAAACGTCGAACTCAGGAATCAGGCGCGCGTGCATCTCTGGTTCAGTGAGCGATTCGGGCATCCCTATGCACAACTCCACTCAGCCAGACAGGGCATTGACCGATTTCTTGTTGCTGCGACGTGTATTGGTCTGGATATCGATACCCTGGAAGTCTATGCCCCGCATGGACTTGCCGAACTGGAGCAAGGCATTCTACGAATCAACCCGAATTACGCTCATCCCGAAATGTTTCTGAAAAAGGCGGCCAGCTATCAATGTCGCTGGCCTTGGCTGCGGATTGTTTAGCAACAAGTCAGCACTGGCGTAACGGCGCTATTCAACCTTCGTGCCCTGGTGAAAGGTCATCTGCCAGATGTCCCGATGCTTACGCCAGATCGAGCTACGCAAAGAGTTCACTGTGCTTTGGCACACATAAGTGATGAGTACGACATCAGCCGCCAATGCCCGCACCTGAACGTCACTCATGGACCGCGAAACAAAGGCCTCGGACTTTAAACCCGTAATCACATCGTCCTTGGTCCACACCCTGCCACTCGCACTAAACTCCATGAAGTCATCCGCGATCAAGGCCAGTACGGTTGCCTCGTCAGCACGCACGTCCTGTTGGAGCAAACGATGCTCCAGATCTTCTATGTGAGCATGAATATTCATCGTCGCCTTCCCTGAGTGATGGCCGGGCTTCAGAAGAATATTATTGCCTGAATAACAACCGCTCATGGTCATTTAGTCATAGAGGTGTGCCACCTGGAGGGAACGTAAAAAAGCGACCAGCCTGTAAAAAAAATGCTATAGCAGCTATTCGAACAGGGGTATTCAGACGAATGGATGTAAAAACTGGGGTATTAACAAAAAAAACGCCTCTAACCGTTTACCAAAGCGCTAATCACAGCAATGAAGTCGTCATAATTTGATACTGTGTCATCGGATTTTTCGGGACGAATGCTATTCGGCCTTCTTCAGCTCATCACCTGAGCCTGTGCGTACCGTCTCAAAAGCCTTCAAAGGGGAAAGTTTTGACCGCGATCGACACTCATGCATCTCTGCAGGCTGCAATTGATAACTGCGCGCGCGAACCCATTCGCACGCCGGGTAGCATTCAGCCTCAAGGGTTCCTCATCGTTATTGATGAACCCGGGATGACGATCGTTCAGATCAGCGAAAACATTGCCCAGTGGCTGAATCTCGATCATGACGTGTTGCTGGGCAGCCACCTTGATTCCCTGGTCAAAGATGGCTCGGCATTCGTCGGGCAGTTGGGTGAACTGGACGAAGATGAAGCGCAGCCTTACCACGTGGGTGACGTCACCTTTCTCAAGGGTGATCGTGCCGGTCAACACGTTGCCATGATGTTGCACCGTCACGAAGGCGTGCTGATTGCCGAGTTCGAACCGGCAGGTGACACCGTAACGGCGCATGGCAAGTTGTATCCACTGGTGCGTGCGTTCATCAGCCAGATGCGTGAAGAAGAAAGCGTCGACGAGCTGTGTGAACGCTCGGTCCGTTTTATCAAGCGCATCACCGGCTTCGGACGTGTTAACTCTTACCGTTTCGATGAGGCCGGTAACGGTGTGGTCAATGCCGAGCTGGCTGACGCGGACATGCCCAGCTATCTGGGCCTGTGTTTCCCGGCGTCGGATATTCCGGCTCAGGCACGTGAACTGTATTGCCTCAACCGCATCCGGATTATTGCCGATTCGAACTACACCCCGTCAGCGATCATTCCTGGCACCAACCCAAAAACCCGGCGCCCTCTCGACCTGAGTTACGCGACACTGCGCAGTGTATCTCCGGTCCACTTGCAGTACATGCGCAATATGGGCACCGGCGCCTCCATGTCCATCTCGATTGTGGTTGATGGTAAATTGTGGGGCCTGATTTCCTGCCACAACCCCACGCCGCACCCTGTCAGTTTCCAGACACGCTCAGCCTGCGAGCTGCTTGGCCGGGTCTTGTCGTTGCAAGTGGAAACCAAAGAGGCTCACCTGCGTAGCCATCGCATGCTGAGCCTGCGCAAGGACATCGTTCACATGCTGGCGGCAATGGCCGACCAAGACAGCGTGTTCAAGGGCCTGCAATCCCTGTCAGACACATTCATCAGGTTCGTGGGTGCCTGCGGCGCAGCCGTGGTTTCCGAGGAAGAGTGCCACTTGTTCGGTCAGACGCCTGCAGAGCGCCATGTTCAGGCACTTGCCGAGTGGCTGGCCGAACGTGGTGGGCCCAATGTCTTTCATACCAACAACGTCAGCCTCGATATCGCACCAATCCCGGGCCTGGCCAAGTCAGTGAGTGGTGTGCTGGCAGTGTCGATTTCCGAGCTGCATTCGAACTACCTGATCTGGTTCAAACCAGAACAGGCGCGAGTTGTTCACTGGGCAGGAAAACCCGAGAAAGCCGTCGATAAAAACGGCGCACTGAGCCCCCGCCTGAGCTTTGAGCTGTGGAAGCAGAATGTCGAAGGATATTCGTCTCCCTGGGAAGACGCCGAGCTGGAAGGAGTGGCGGAACTGCGTCTTGCCGTTCTTGGCATCGTGTTACGCAAAGCCGAAGAAATGGCGCAACTGGCCATGGAGCTCAAGCGCAGCAATAAAGAACTAGAAGCATTTTCCTACAGCGTTTCCCACGACTTGCGGGCGCCTCTTCGGCATATCGCAGGTTATGCCGAACTACTCAAGGACATGGAAGAGGTCAACCTCTCCCACCGCGGCCAGCGCTTCCTCGACACCATCGGCGAATCAGCCAAGTTTGCCGGTACGCTGGTGGACAATCTGCTGAGTTTCTCTCAGATGGGGCGCTCTGCCATGCGCCAGTCAGAGGTCAACCTGACGGCCATGGTCGAATCGATCCAGCGAGAAATGCAGCCCGATTACGAAGGCCGGACCATCGAGTGGCGGGTTGGCAATTTGCCAATCATCATTGCCGACCCGGCCTTTTTACACCTGGCGATGCGCAACCTGCTCGCCAACGCAATCAAATACACCCGCAATGAAACCATTGCTGTCATTGAAATAACTGCGGTTCAGGAGTCTCAAGGTGTTGTCGTCAGCGTTCGTGATAACGGCGTGGGCTTCGATATGCAATACGCCGACAAATTGTTTGGGGTCTTCCAGCGCTTGCACCGGATGGAAGAGTTCGAAGGCACCGGAATTGGCCTGGCCAATGTCCGACGAATCATCGAGCGCCATGGCGGCACCGTTCACGCGCAAGGCGTTCTGGGCGAAGGAGCAACGTTCTCTTTCACCCTTCCTTACAAAACACCTGAACCCAGTCGTCTGAGTACGAAGGAAAAATAATGCTCAAGCCAATTCTGCTGGTTGAAGACAACCCCAACGATCTGGAACTGACCCTGGTTGCGCTCGAACGCAGCCAACTGGCCAACGAAGTGATCGTTCTGCGCGACGGCGCGGAAGCCCTTGACTACCTGTTCCGCCGCAATGCTTACGCCGATCGCGTGGACGGTAATCCGGCGGTCCTGCTTCTGGACCTGAAACTGCCCAAGGTCGACGGGTTGCAGGTACTGGACGCCATTCGCCATTCCGATGATTTGCGCAGCATTCCGGTAGTCATGCTCACCTCCTCCCGCGAGGAAATGGACCTTTCACGCGCCTATGAACTGGGTGTTAACGCATACGTGGTCAAGCCTGTCGAATTCAAGGAGTTCGTCAGTGCCATCTCCGATCTGGGTATTTTCTGGGCCGTTCTGAACGAACCACCACCAGGTTCTGTCAGAGCTCAGCGTCGTACCAGTTCCTGACCCTAAATTGATTAAGCGCAGTCAGACTTAATGCCACTGAACGAATTAAAGATCCTCCTCATCGAAGACAGTCCGCAGGATGCGGAATTGACCCTTTTGTCCCTGGAGGCCAGTGGTATCAAAGTTGACTCGACCCTGGTGCACAATCACCAGGGTGCCTCCCAGGCGCTGGGCCAGGAGGTATTTGATGTGGTGCTGTGTGACTTCCTGCTGCCGGGTTCTTCCGGCGCAGAAGTCCTGAAAATTGCCCAGCAACTAGCGCCAGAAACCCCCTTCATTTTTCTCTCAGGCATTTTCGGCGAGCAACAGGCCGTGGAAATGATGCGCCTGGGTGCGGTCGATTACGTCCTTAAGCAAAACTTCAAGATGCTGCCCAAGGCCGTCAGGCGAGCGGTATCGGAAGTACGCGAAAGGACTCAGCGCCGTGCAGCGGAAACCGCCCTTCAGGACGTCGAAGTGCGGGCCAGACTCGCCATCGAAGCAGCAATGATGGGCGTCTGGGAAATTCAGCCATCCACCGGCCGTATGCTTTGGGATGAGCGCTGTAACGCCTTGTATGAAATCCTGCCCAACACCGTGGTCAACCTGCCTTTTCTTCTGGAGCGCTGCCATCCGGATGATCGCGCGCTCCTGGACTCAAAGATCAGTGCGGCCATCGCCAGGGAATCCGACTACCAGATCGAATATCGCGCGCTGATGCCGGGTGGCCGATCACGCTGGCTGTTCTCCAGTGGCCGCTCCGTGTTCGAAGACGGCCAATGTGTGCGCATCACTGGCGTCATGCAAGACATCACCGAGCGCAAGCAGGCGACCCGGGAGCTCGTTGAACTGAACGAGGTGCTGGGCGCCCGTATTGAGCAGCGTACCCGTGAGCGGGATCGAATCTGGGAGTTGTCCAGAGAGCTGCTGGCCGTGTTGCAACTGGACATGACCCCGATATCGTTCAACCCGGCCTGGGAAGCGACATTAGGCTGGTCCCATGAACAAATCAGCCAGATGCGCTTGTGGGAGTTGATCCATCCGGAAGACTTCGACACCACTCTCCACGAGCTGGAAAGCATCGCTCAGGGCAATGTATCGACACGTTTCGTCAACCGGATGAAGCATAAATCAGGTGATTACCGCTGGCTGTCCTGGACCATCGTGCCCGAGGACGGCTTGATGTATGCCGCCGTTCGCGACATCACTGAGGAGCGTGCGGTCATTGATGAGCTGGCTGCAGCCAACCAGCGCCTGCGTTCGCAGATCAGTGAGCGGGAACGCATCGAAGCCGACCTGCAACAAATGCAGCGTCTCGAAGTGGTGGGCCAATTGACCGCCGGTGTGGCGCATGACTTCAACAACCTGCTGACCGTGATTCTGACCAGTACCACTTTCGCGATCAGGGATATCGAACGCGGCACGCTGGACAAGACCGTCAAGCGCTTGCAGAACGTCAAGGATGCTGGCGAGCGCGGTGCCAGACTCACTGCCCAATTGCTGTCGTTCTCTCGACGCCAACGCTTGCAACCCACAGCGATCAATCTCAACGACACTATTCGCGGCATGGGCACCCTTCTCGGTCGCGCACTGGGCGGCAGCATCTGGATCGAGACCGATCTGGCCAGTGATCTGTGGTACGCCATGGGCGATCCGACCCAGACCGAGATGATTATTCTCAATCTCGCGATCAATGCGCGAGACGCCATGTCCATGGGTGGGTCGCTGTGCTTTTCCACGTTCAACGCGGAAATCACTCAACCTGCGGTCCGTCCCGAGGACCCGGAGCCCGGCAAATATGTGGTGCTGGCCATCCGTGACTCGGGCAGTGGCATGAGCCCCGAAACCTTGCTGCGCGCGTTCGAGCCGTTCTACACCACTAAAGATGTCGGCAAGGGTTCAGGTCTGGGCCTGGCTCAGGTGTTTGGTTTTGCCAAGCAGTCAGGCGGCGGCGTGATGATTGAAAGTGAACTGGGCGTCGGCACCCGAGTTCTGGTCTATCTGCCCAGCGTGGATAAACCTGCTGTCCTGCCGGAAGAAAAGAATCCGAATCAGGCTCCGGCGCGGGTGGGTGGTTCACACACGATTTTGCTGGTAGATGATGACCCTGAGGTTCGGGCCGTGACCGTACAGATGCTCGAGTCCATGGAGTACAAGGTCAAACAGGCCAAGGACGGTGCGATGGCGCTGTCGATGCTGGACCCGAGCGTTGATCTGGTGCTGACTGATTTCGCAATGCCGGGCATGACCGGTGGCGAGCTGGCCAGCCTGATCCATAAAAAGTATCCCACCCTGCCCGTGCTGTTTGTCACCGGCTACGCCGATACCGACGTGTTGGGCCTCACTGGCTCCGCGGTGGTACAAAAGCCGTTTAACGAGATCGAGCTGAGAAACAAGCTGCACGACGTCTTGAGCAGCGCAGGCCGTCGCTGACACTCCTTTGTTGACCTCTCCTAAATCAGCAGGGCTGCGCCAATCTCGGTCAGCCCACTGATGATGTGCTGGGTGTACGGAAACGCCGGATCTTCATCCAGCACCCGCTCCGACACCAGCAGCCCCTCCTTTACCAATACATCCACAGCCACTACGCACTCCGTGATGGTTGGAACGCGTGCCTGGGAGCGAATCAGTCGGGTGTAAATCTGGCCGAACGTAAGCTTTCTGGAGCCTGCAAGATTGAGCGCCCGGACGGCAGTCAATACCGCGAGGTCAACCCTGTATCGGTCATCGACGGTTATCAGTCGGGGAGAATCAGCAAGGGGGGACGGCATAAGCGAAGGCATCTGAAGAATAAGTCGAAGAGAAGATGCTCTTCTGCCACAAACAAAAATCATAATAATGCGCAGACTTTTACATCGCATGCGCACGATCACATGCCCGCGTGGCAAACCGAGACTTTAGATATTAATTATCGCAGCTGGACAAAAAACTCTTTAATTCACAAAGCGCCTGAAAACAGCGATAACCTGTTTATAAAAAAACATTAAACAGAAGAAGCTCACCAATAAAAACACCAACTATCCACAGTGATCAAAGCTTACCAGAACGCTAAACCTAACTGCAATTAGGTTTACTAAATAGCAATTTTTAACTGATTTACCACCATAAAACTGAATTTAAAATCAATTAAATCTATTTTTGTTAGCATTTTTCACCAAGAAATCACGTTAAAACCGTTATTAACAGCCGACAAAAGCTCGGAAAAACAGGAAAAAACAGCGGTTAAGGCCAAGTGCCACCATTTAATAAAAACATTTAGATAAATACTCTATTGGTCAGTGAACTTTTAATCCTGGCGCTGGACTTAACGTTCGGCTGATGGCCGCAACCGCGTTTATTTATTTCCCCGAACCATTAATCGAGATTTAGTCGATGACCAGACCCATGCTGTCTGTTTTCAGCGCAGTGCTACTCTGCGCCCATAGTTTGTCTGCCCTGGCGGCCGACTCCAGCTCTGCAACCAACACTGCAACTTCCACGGAACAGATTCGCGTGCAGGTCGAGGCCAAGCGCGACCAACTGACTGGCGTTGCCAATGTCAGCACAGCAACGGCAAAAGGCCCTTCTGCCGTGCTCGACGCACCGGTGGTCACCGATGACGCTCCAGCGCAGGCGCAACGTCCATGACCCCTTCCAACTATCAGTCGATTGCCTACGCAAAAAGGACGCCCGCCTTGTCAGCCTTCAAACACACCCTCGGCCTGAGCCTGCTGACCTTCGGCATTCTGCAAGCCAACATGGCACTCGCAGCGGTGACGCCAGCCACCGGCAACGAGGTTGAAGCCCGTGTCAGCTCGATCCTCGACAACATGAACCAGTCCGAGAAGATCAACTTCACTCGCGTCAACGACGGACACATGATTCCGCCGCTGCTCAAGTGGGGCATCAAGGGCACCACGGCGTATGACTCGTCCATGGGCGTGCACGTCAACAACGCCACTTTTGGTGCGCAGTACCCGTCACAGTCAGCCCTCGCGGCGACCTGGAGCATCAACCGCGCCAAAGAGTTCGGCCTGGCCATCGCCTACGAAACCCGCATCTCGGGCGGCCAGCAAATGCTGTCACCGGGCGTCAACCTGTACCGCACGCCCTACAACGGTCGTTCTGCCGAGTACATGAGCGGTGAAGATCCATTCCTCGGTGCGGTTCTGGCTCCGGCGGTGGTCAACGCCATTCAGGCGCAAGGCATCCAGGCCAGCGGCAAGCACTACCTGGCCAACGAACAGGAAGCCAATCGTCAGGCGGTCAACGTCATCGCTGACGAACGCACCCTGCGCGAGCTGTATCTGCCAGGCTTCGAGTCGATGGTGAAAAACTCGAACGTCGCCTCGATCATGTGCGGCTTTAACAAAATCAACGGTGACTACGCCTGCGAAAACCACCACCTGATCACTGAAGTGCTCAAGGGCGAATGGGGTTATCAGGGCACTGTAATCAGTGACTTCAACGCCATTCACGATGCGTTCAAGGGTGCCTGGGCAGGGACCGATATCGACATGCCGTCGGGTCTGCAATTTACCGAAGCCAACCTGCTGCCGTATCTCTGGAGCGGTCAGCTGACCCAGAACGTCATCGATGACAAGGTCAAGCGCAACCTGCGCGCCATCGTCAGCTACGACTTCCAGGAAAACCTCAACACTGCGAAGACGCTGGACCATCCGGAGTACGGCGCACGCGCAGCATTGAACACCGCGCGTGAATCCATCGTGCTGTTGCGCAACGAAAACACCACTGAAGGCAAACCGCTGCTGCCACTGGCCAAGACTGCCAAAATCGCAGTGATCGGCGACTGGGCACACGAAGCACCGGCATCGCCATTCGGCACGGCCAACTCGCCGCCCAACAGCTACGTCACCGAGCTAAGCGGTTTGCAGCAACTGGCGTCGAGCAGCTCGAATGTCACTTATCTGTCCGAGCTGAGCCTTAACCCGAAATCCGCAGCCTGGTACCAGCCTGCCACGGGTAGCAACGGTGTGAACAACTCTGGCGTGAAAGCCGAGTACTTCTCCAACACCAGCTTTTCGGGCAGCCCGAGCGTGACCCGCGTCGAGCCGGGTGTGAACCTCAACTGGACCACCGGCACCAACGAAACCAACGCAGGCACCACCGCCGTATCCGGTTTCAGCCCGTCAGCGGGTGCGTTCTCGGCTCGTTTTACGGCGAACATCAAGCCGACGGTTTCCGGCGCTCACGTGTTCAAAGTGCGTGCAGACGGTCCTTACAAACTGTGGGTCAACGATGAGCTGGTGTTGCAGAGCGACGGCGTGCCGTACTCCGCCGACGTCGTGAACGCCATGACCACCTCTGGCAAAACCCCGGCGCTGGTGGCAGGCAAGTCGTACTCCGTGAAGCTTGAATACCAGCGCGTGCAGGGCAACTTCATCCCGGCACTGGGCGGTGTTACTGGCGTACAGATGAGCTGGGCTTCCCTGCGTCCGCCCAAGGATCTGTCGAAATACGACGCGGTAGTCGTCGCCACTGGCTCCAACTACGAGCATGAAGGCGAAGGTTCCGACCACGGTTTCGAACTGCCCGACCAACAGGCTGAGCTGATCAGCTTTGTGACCCGCGCCAACCCCAACACCATCGTGGTGATGCACGGCGGCGGTGTTGCAGACATGCAGCCTTGGGCAAGCAAAGTCGGCGCTACCCTGCAAGCCTGGTTCCCGGGTCAGCAAGGCGGTCAGGCACTGGCCGAAATCCTGTATGGCAAGGTCAACCCATCGGGCAAACTGCCGATCACCATCGACAAGAAAATAGAAGATAACCCGAGCTATGCGTCCTATCCGGACCCGGCTGCTTACCGTGGCAACAATGCCCTGACCGAGATGACCTACAGCGAAGGCCTGTACATGGGCTATCGCGGTTATGACAAGAAACACGCAAAACCGCTCTATCCGTTTGGCTACGGTCTGTCGTACACCACGTTCGGTTATAGCGATCTGAAACTGTCGACCAACGTGCTGAGTCCTGGCGCTACCATCGACGTGAAGTTCACGCTGACCAACACCGGCGACAAGGCTGGCTTCGAAGTGGCGCAGCTGTATGTGCAACCGGTGAAACCTGCGGTTGATCGTCCGGAGAAAGAACTCAAAGGCTTCACCAAGGTGTACCTGCAACCGGGCGAGAGCAAGACCGTCAGCATCCCGATTGACTCGCGCTCCCTGGCCTACTACGTCGACAAGACCGCGAGCTGGGATGTGGATGCAGGCAAGTTCAAGATTCTCGTGGGTTCCGACTCAGAGAACCTGACCCTGAACCGCACTTTGACCACGCTGTTCCCGGAACACCTGACCACCCGCGACAGCAACCCACTGCCATTGCCGCTGCGCAAGGCCGTGCAGGTTAACGCCGCACAGGCCTACTAAGCGTCAGCATTCAGGCTCAGGGATGAGCCTGAATGTCCTTCCCCAAGCGCCGCAAATAGATGTCGAACACCGCCATCACGTCCACCTCTTCAGGGCTTCTCAGCCACTGAATCTGCAAGCCATCCATGACCGAGAAAATTTCCTGGGCCATGGCCTTGATGTCAATGTCCGCGCGAATTTCCCCAGCCTCTATCAACGCCGTCAAATGACCGCGAGCATGATCATGGGTGAGATGAAAGCGTTCCTTGTGCCAGGAAAATGCCGGGTGTGCGTCAGACAGGCTTTCGGTATTCATCACCATTGACGCCTGACATTCGGCAGCGTCCTCGATACTGAACCCCATGCTCAACCTCAAGAACTTGAGAAAGCCGGTCAGTGTCAGCTCGGTCGTGAGATCGCGAAACCTCGAAGTCACCCGCTGATCTCGGCGCTCCAGCAGTGCAGCCAGCAACGCCTCTTTATTCGGGAAGTGATGCAGCAGACCTACGGTGGTAATACCGGCAAGCGCCGCGACGTCGCGCATCGAAGCACTGGTATAGCCGTCCCGGGCGAAAATAACCGTGGCCGCGTCCAGCAACGCAGTTCTGCGCATTTCCCCTTTGGGCGCTCTGCGACGCTTTGGCGAAAGCTCTTCGCCTGATTCATTCCCTGATTCGTCAACTGACATAAAAATCCGATAACAACTGCATTCAAATTTTCCCGACGCTCGCTGGCTGGGCCCGACGTATAAAGAATCGCCTGGCGGTGATGGACGCGACCCAGGTCGACGTCAATGCGATCAACGCGTTACCGGTAAACGTACCCGGCATCAACCCGCTGCTTCCGAACAGGTGCGTGCCCGCGAATATGAACGGCACTGTACCGATCGTTGACCGAAGCCAGGCAAACACAGCGACCAGCCATGGCCGCTGCATCGTCACGAACACCGCAATCGAGACGAAATCCAGGCCAATGAGCACCCACAAACCACCGCCAAACTGGCAGAACGCAAGAAACAGCACTCGGCCTTCACCTTCCAGGTCGTAGAAGTCCGCAACAGGCCCGCTTGCCAACAGCAACAATCCCCAGACAACCAGGCCATAGACAATGACCAGTTTGCGGGTAAAGGCAATTGCCGAATGGGTCCGCTGATCCAGATGAGCGCCGATATTCTGTCCCAGCACCGGTGCCAATGCACTCGGCAAGGCAAAAAAAGCGCAGTAGGAAAACTGCAAGACCCGATCAAGGACCGCCATTGCCGCCAGGGCCGAGGTACCGAAAGTAGCCACGCTCGAGACAAGATACGCCACCCCCACCGGGGTCGCCAAATTGCCCACCATGGCAGGCAAGGCAACCCTGAACGTGCGCCTGACATGCATGCGCAGCAGTTTGAGCTTGATGGACATCGTCAGCCCGACATGGCGACGTACCCAATACAGCCCCAGGCAGGCAGACATTAACGCAGACAAGGCATAGGAAAGGCCTGCGCCTTCCAGCCCCAGACCAAAGACGAAAATCAGCAATGGATCAGCAATAGCCAGTGTGGCAGCACCCGATAGCACCACCCACAGCGCCCGACGACTATCCCCGGCCGTGCGCAGGATTTGCGCCGTCATCTGCATCAACGACTGCAGCACACTGAACGGCAACGTCAGCCAGATAAACACCCGTGCTGCTTCATAAGTCGCAGCATCCGCACCTAACAGATGAGTCACCGGAACGATCAACGCCAGTTGCAAGGCAGCTGATAGTCCGCACACGATAAGCACCATCACCATCAGGCTGGCGGTGAAGCGCGAGACGGCCTTGGTCGCACGATGCCCGATACGCTCGGACAACACCGTCGCCGCCGCGATAATCAAACCGTTGGCCAAAGCACTGTTGAGAAAGATCAATACCTTGGCGATGCCGACCGCAGCCAGCAGCAAGGGCTGGTGCAGCACGGAGACATAGACCAGCGTCAGGATGTCTACCAGAAACACTGCGAACAGGCTCAGGGCGCCGGTGCTGGTCATCACCAGGATATGGCGCGCTATAAGCCCTTCAGTAAACTTCGCGCGGGCTACCGCCATCACATTCCCCAAACAGGCAATACTTCGCCAGCAGCAGTGGCGAAGCTCATTCAGGCGGCGATTCTAGCGGTGCGCAGGTTCGGTTGCTATCGCCGTTGCGCGATATCTACTGAGGGCCGACCAAGGGTGTGGAGGCCTTTGCGATTTACTCCGGCAGCGGCTGTGAAACCGGACGCCCCATCAACAGAACAGCGAGCAGAATGGAAAGCCCGACAAAGCCTGCGGCGGCGTAGCCAAGACTCTGCAGGCCGAACGAATCAATCATTCGGCCGCCCACTATCGCGCCCAGGCCGATGCCCAGATTGGCACCCGAAATGTTCAGTGACGCGCCAAAAGCCGTCGCGCCCTCAGCGGCTTTCATGACCCGCACATGGCTGACCAGAAACAACGCCGCCTGAGTAATCCCCCAGGTCGCCAAAGCCATCGCCAGAAAAACCGGCGAATGAATGCTCGGGATCAAAGCGACCATGCCCGCCACCATGAACGCGCAGAACACAATCGAGGCCATCAGCGGATGCTTGTCCACCGCTCGCCCGCCCAATGAGTTGCCGATCAGGCCCACGGCGCCAAACGCCATGAGGCACCAACCCACTACGGTGCCGTTGAAACCGGCCAGCCGTTCGAGGATGTCGGCGAGGTAGGTGTAAGCCGTGAACATCCCGGAGAACACCAGTACGGAAAGCAACACGTGGCCTTGCAGGACCGGGCTGCGCAGAACTTTCATTTGCTCGCGCAACGAAACGTCCTGACGGTTGACGTGAATGGTGGGCAGGTACACGAACAGCAGCAACGCTTTGGCCAGCGCCAGTACCGCGAGCATGCCGAACGCCATACGCCAGCCCACGGCATCGGCGACCAGCGTGCCCACCGGGATGCCAAACACCGTGGCGCAGACGATACCGAAAGTGATTTTTGCCATGGCCCGCCCTGCATGCTCAGGTCCAACCAGATCGACCGCAGTCTCGCTGGCCAACGCCCAGAACACTGGCAACCCGAGTGCAGGTATGAGTCGTGCAATTCCCATTACAGCGATATTGGGACTCAGCGCCGCAAGGGTATTGGCAAGTGCAAACAACACCATCACGGTGACGAAGAGCTTCTTGCGTTCAAAGCGCGCGAAATACGCCGTCAGGAATGGACCAAAACAGGCCACGGTGAAGGCGAACAACGTCACCAGCAACCCGGCTTGCGGGATGCTCACCTCAAGGTCCCGGGCGATACCCGGCAGCAGGCCAACAATGACAAATTCGGTCGTCAGCACAGTAAAGCCTGCGGCCGACAGCAGCAGAATGGGTAACAGCATTCGAACTCCAATAGCGAAGCGCCAGACGGAGGAACCCCGAGCTGGTTTTTAAAAGGTATGGTCAAGCTGATATGACTTGGCGCTGATCGCTCGTCGACCGGGCAATCAAAGCGGGAAGGAATTGTTATAGGCAAACAGCGGCCGACATTATGTCGATGCACCTTGATGAGGTCTACTGCAATAAGCGTCGTGTATCCATCGCTGCATGCCTGCCTGCAGCTTCAGCGCCCTGAAATTGTACTGCCGCCTGGGGCGGCATGGTTTGCCCGATCAGCGCTGTTCGTTGCACGATCCTGCGAAGCTGGACTGAATAGTAAATCGCGTTTCCTGTTGGAGCGAGGCTTGCCCGCGAAGAGGATAACGCGGAGTAACTGAGCTACCTCATCGCCTGATTCGCGGGCAAGCCTCGCTCCAACAGAGATTACGACCTGCCAGAGGAGCTCAAAGAGCACCTTCGTGATCTGTTCAAAATAAAAACAGCCACAGGACAAAGTGTACTGCCCACTCTGTCGCTCTCTGTAGCGCAGGGAGATTTCGCCTCTATGGCTAAATACCGGCCCACACTCTCTGACGATGAACCGTTTATGACTTCCCGCGATAACACCGGCATGGCCCTCGGTTTGCTCGGCGTTATAATTTTCAGCCTGACCCTGCCCATGACCCGCATTGTGGTCGAGGAAATTCACCCGCTGCTCAACGGCCTCGGTCGCGCACTTGTCGCGGCGATTCCGGCGGCAGCACTGTTGCTCTGGCGCCGGGAACGCTGGCCAACCCGGCAACAACTCAAAGGCCTGTGCTTCGTCATCCTCGGAGTGATCGTCGGCTTTCCGGTGCTTTCATCGTGGGCCATGCAAACCCTGCCCTCTTCCCATGGCGCGTTGGTTAACGGCCTGCAACCGCTGATCGTCGCCATGTACGCGGCGTGGCTGCACCATGAGCGGCCTTCCAAAGCATTCTGGGCATGCGCCGCACTGGGCAGTGCGCTGGTGCTGACTTACGCGATGATTCAAGGCGCTGGCAGTATCAGCAGTGGCGATCTGCTGATGCTGGCGGCCATCGCACTGGGCGGTCTGGGTTATGCCGAAGGTGGACGTCTGGCCAGGGAAATGGGCGGATGGCAAGTCATCTGCTGGGCATTGGTGCTGGCCTTCCCTTTGCTGCTGGGGCCGGTGCTTTACCTGGCATCACAGCATCAAGGAGCAATCAGCGCCCCGACGTTATGGGCCTTCGGCTACGTCACGCTGTTCTCGCAATTCATCGGCTTCTTCGCCTGGTATGCCGGGCTGGCCATGGGCGGCATTGCACGCGTCGGGCAAGTTCAGTTGCTGCAGATTTTCTTTACCATCGCCTTTTCTGCGCTGTGGTTTGGTGAGCACATTGACCCGTTGACCTGGGTATTTGCTGCAGGAGTCGTAGGCACGGTGGTACTCGGGCGCCGGACCACGGTCAAGGCGCCACAACCCATCAAGATCTGATCAAGCCCCCTCTGCAGCACGAGCGTTGACCGCATCGTCGAGAAACGCCTTCACCGCCAGCCACGATTGTTCATTGGCTTCAGCGTTGGCCGCAGGCGTGCCGTCAACGCTGTAGGTGGACGGTATGTTCGGCAACAGAATCGTATGGCCAGCGTGTTCAAAACTCAGGTGTTGCACGGGCCATGGATGTCCCGCCTCTTTCAGCCGCGAGTACGCCATTCTGGAAAAAAGCGCTGAAGGCCAGGCCGCATCATCCCCCGCAGACAGCAACAGGACGGGCCCACGAATTTTCTCTACCTCGATGGCGACCCGGCGCACGGCATCGTGATCCAGCAGCGCTGTGCTGATGGATTCGGCATTACGCAAACCGGCATCCCTGGCCGCCCATGAAGCGGTTTTATTGTTGTTCCAGAGGTGCACCAGTGGCTGTCCCCGATAGAGCCATGCCGGTCCGTCCCGGCCTACTGCCGGATCAGCCGCCGCTTGCCCACCATGCACCAGGGCGCTTGGCACATAACCGATGACCGCCGACACCGCCTCAGGAAACATACTGCCCAGCAGCAACACCAACTCACCGCCCCGAGACTGCCCGCTCAGCGCAACGAAATCATGGGCAGGCCGAACCTCACGTCGCACCCAGGCCAAGCCCGCGACGAAGTACTCCAAGGGCGTATTTGAAATGTAAGGCGATAAGCCCGGTGCCTTGAAATAGCCCAGCGCCAACGCGGCGTAACCTCGCGAGGCATAAAGCGCGGCTCGGGGTTCGTTGATCCCGCCCCCTGAACCGTTGAGCACAATCACAGCGGGATGCGACCCGACGCCAGGCGGCGTGAACAGGGTTCCGACCAGACCGTCCTCGCGAACCTCACGGCGAGTTACGCCTCCAGATGCGAGTCGCTGAATCAAGGTGACGGATTGCTCACTCCCCTCAAGGGATATTTGAGTCACCAAGGGTTGCAGCACGTCGTCTGGAAAAACATCAGCAGCACCAGACGCTTCTGGTCGCTGACTCCAGAGCAGGCCTGACGCAGAGACGCCTTCATAGCTGCCGGATACAGGCGCGTCGCGTTCCAGATCAACCTGCCCGGATGCATCGGCGATATACGTCGCAGAGCTGACCCAATACTGCCCGTTGCCACGCAAGGTGCGCGTGGAAAGCTCAACCTTTTGCGAGGGCTCCAGACCTTTTATGGAGATGCGTCGAGGCTCGTCCAGCAAACCGTCTGCGGGTGTCACGGAGAGTGTTGTCATGAGTTTCGCCTTATCACGCGCTGCGTGCTACCGGACCTTCAAATTCGTCGTGTGCGCACAATGTGAACAAGACAATGGAAAAAGCCAAATTCCTCTGCGGAATAACCTTAGGTCTTTTGCCGTTTTATCTATTGGCTGGAGTGATTTCGGATAGGTCGAGGCATTCCACAAAATCAACAGATGCCATTAGATACCCGGAAACTTCCGCCCCGTTCACAGGTCTTGATTGGGTTCAGATTAATGACGTATTTCATTGGCTGAAACTTCCCCCCGTAATCAAGGACGCAACATGAAAGACAGGAAGATTTTATCGCTGGCCGTTTTGCTCACCGTGCTCGCGGGCTGCTCCGACCCGAAAAAGGCCAGTGAAGAAAATTTCGAAAAAGCTGCACAAGCTTACCTCGACACTCTGTATCCGAGATGTCTGGTGGCCGCTAACTTTCCTACCGAGAGTCAGGAGTTCGACTACAGCGGTACAGACAAGGTCTTGCATACCTTGGCTCAAGTGGGGGTAGTTAAAGAAACTGAGCTATCTCGTAAAGAGATCCCGAAGAGCTTTGCTCAACCTGCTCGCACCGATATCCGCTATGCCTTCGACCTTACCGATGAAGGTCGAAAGTTCTACAAGAATGACGCCCGGAAACTTATGAACGGGACCACTGTTGGCGCCCTGTGTGTTGGCAAAGCCAAAATCGTCAGCGTCGACCAGTTCAGTGAGCCTGGCGACATGATGGGCCAGAAGGTTTCACGCGTGACGTACAGCTACAAGACCAGCGACTTGCCGAAATGGGCGTACGAAGAGTCCGTGCAAGCTGCCATCCGGGACTTGCCTGCAATAGTCGCCGCTGAAAAAACGCCGATCAAAGAAACACGCGGCATGATCCTGACCAATAACGGCTGGGTACATGAGCGGTTATTCGGCAAGTAACTGAACAATCAGGTAACTGAAGAATGGGGGCCTGGGTTGCCCCCATTTTTGCACCCACGCTTAGTCCAATAGATTATATAAACACTGCTAAATGTGATTATTCACGCATAACCGGAATTGCTAAGGTGCAGCTTCAGGCCACTTGCCTTAATGCCTATCTGCCGGTGATGCGCATGCCCAACTACCTCGACGCCACGCACCAACAGCGCATCGCCCAACTGCGCAAAACCTGGACCGCCCGCACCGACTGGCCAACCTGGTTATTGCTGATCGGGACTTACGCGGCCTGGTTCAGCCTGATCCAATACTCGGCACTACTGGGCCGCGGATTGACCTTGATGTTGCTGGTGCCGGTCATCACGTTCTGGATGTCGGTGCAGCACGAATTACTCCACGGCCATCCGACCCGCTGGCGGTCAGTGAACAAGCTACTAGGCTACGCGCCGCTCGCGATCTGGTATCCCTACACGCTGTATCGCGACAGCCATCTACTGCATCACCGCGACGAAGAGCTGACCCTGCCACATCATGATCCCGAGAGCCGCTACCTGAGCGAACAGCATTGGCAGCGCAATAGCATCGTGTCGCGCAGCCTGCACTGGTTGAACAAAACTCTTTATGGCCGATTGCTGGTCGGCCCGGCGATTGCGCTGATTGGCCTGCTGTCAGTAGAACTGCGAAGGCTACGGCAAGGCGTGTTGCAAGCCTGGCTGATGTGGCTGACTCACGGTGCCTGCGTGGTGGCAGTGTTGTGGTTTGTTCAGGTACAAGGCGGAATCGGCATCTTCGAATACCTGCTGGCCAGCGTACTGGCTCTGGCGTTATCCATGGTCCGCTCGTTCTATGAGCACCGGCCTGCGGCATCGCCGCAACATCGCTCGGTCATCAATGAAGCGGGTTGGCCTTGGCGCTGGTTGTTTCTGAACCTGAACCTGCATCTGATTCATCACGATCTTCCGGGCTTGCCCTGGTATTACCTGCCCCGGGTTTACGCAGAGCGTCGTGAAGACTGGCTGCAGCGCAGTGGCCAGTTTCTGGTGGACGGGTACGGCGCATTATTCAGGCAACATGGCGTACGGCCGATTGATAGTCCGCAGCACCCCTGGCGTTGAGCTCATAGCGGGATACATGCAAATTTCCTGTAGAGATGGCCCGGAGTTTTTGACACAGCGCTGTTTGCGGCAAACACGTCTGTTGGAGCGAGGCTTGCCCGCGAAGAGCGATAATGCGGTTCGTCTGGCCTACCAAGTCGTCTGGTTCGCGGGCAAGCCTCGCTCCTACAGATCGGTGTTATCAGGGGCACTTCGGCAGCTCCTGCACAGGTCATAGCACCAGTGACCTTTACTAAACGTCAATTACTGGATATTTTGTCTTAAACATTTATCCAGATACCCATCCACATGTCCGACTCTTCTGCAGAACCCCGCAACCTGCTCGAACAACTCAAACACGTTGCTCAAGGCCTGGGCGAGACCTTCGGGCCGTTTTGCGAAGTGGTGGTGCATGACCTTCGATCTCCCGATCACGCCATTTACGCAATCCACAACAATCTGTCAGGTCGCTCTGTTGGTGACCCGGCTACCGAGCTGGGCCTCGCGCGAATCGCCGACCCGGCCTATCCGCAAGTCATCGCCAATTACGCCAACCGGTTCCCCGATGGACGTCAGGCCAAAAGCACCTCGATCGGTATCCGCAACGTCGATGGGCAATACGTCGCGGCGCTGTGCATGAATGTTGATCTGACTCTTTTCCAGGGCGTACAGACGGCCATGGCTCAATTCACCCGAGTGGATTGCGCGGTGGATGAGTCCCTGGAAGTGGATAGCGCACACAGTATTCGCAAACGGATTGATGAGTTCGCGGGTCGCTCGGCAAGCACGCCCCGCTCGCTCAAGGCCGATGAACGCCGCACCTTGCTTCGAGAGCTGAAAGCATCGGGCGCACTGGAAGTGCGCAAATCCATGGACGTGGTCGCGCAACACCTGGGGGTCTCCCGCGCTGCCGCTTACAGCTACCTGAAGTAGGCCCACTGCCGCTTCTGAAATTTGAATTTCAACGAGAGAACCCCATGCCCGAACCCATTCTCTGCAAGAACAGCACAACCATCAGTCCACCTGCCGGGCACTACTCGCACCTGTCCATCGCCAATGGCTTCGTGATGATCAGCGGCCAGTTACCCATCACTGCCGACGGTGCACATCTGGCCAATGCTTCGTTTGAAGATCAGACCCGACAAGTGCTGCTCAATCTGGACAGCTGTCTTCAGACTGCTGGCATCAGCAGAGAGCAGTTGGTGCAGGTGCGGGTGTATGTCACTGATATTGGGCAGTGGCCGCTATTCAATCAACTCTACAGCCAATGGCTGGGGGATCACCGTCCCGCAAGAGCCGTCGCGGGCGTCGCACAATTGCACTACGGCTGCGCCGTGGAAGTTGAAGCCATGGCCGTAGCGGCCTGATATTTTCAGTTGAGAAGGTGACTATCATCGTGAACACGAACACTCTGACACTCCCCACCTATCAAGACGTGGAAGCCGCTGCCCAGCGTCTTGTAGGCCAAGCCAATCGCACGCCGGTAATCACCTCGCGCACCGTCGACAGCCTGTTCGACGCCCAGATATTTTTCAAATGCGAGAACCTGCAGCGGGTCGGTGCATTCAAGTTTCGCGGTGCCTTCAACGCCCTGGCGAAATTTGACGAGCAGCAGCGTAAACATGGCGTGGTAGCATTCTCTTCAGGGAATCATGCGCAGGGTATCGCCCTCGCCGCCCGTCTCCTGGGCATCCCCGCTACCATCGTCATGCCTCACGACGCGCCACCTGCGAAGATTGCGGCGACACGCGAATATGGCGCAAACGTGGTGATCTACAACCGTCAGACCGAAGATCGCGAAGCCATCGGCCGCGAACATTCCGAGCGCCTGGGCATGACCCTGATTCCCCCCTACGACCACCCCGACGTGATAGCCGGACAAGGCACGGCCGCCAAAGAACTGCTCGAAGAAGTCGGACCGCTGGATACATTGCTGGTCTGCCTGGGCGGCGGTGGATTGCTCGCCGGTTCAGCACTTTCAACCCGTGCCCTGTCGCCCGCTTGCAAGCTGTATGGCGTCGAACCTGAAGCGGGCAACGATGGGCAGCGCTCCTTTCGCTCGGGCGAAATCGTCCGTATCGCTGTTCCGCACACCATCGCTGATGGCGCACAAACCCAGTACCTGGGTAACCACACCTTCCCGATCATTCGCCGTGACGTGGACGACATTCTCACCGTGTCTGACGCGCAACTCATCGACGCCATGCGCTTCTATGCCGAACGAATGAAGATGGTCGTCGAACCAACGGGCTGCCTGAGCTTCGCCGCCGCACTGCAGATCAAGGACCAGCTCAAAGGACAGAAAGTCGGGATCCTGATCAGTGGCGGCAACGTCGATTTGCAGCGTTACGCGGAGTTGTTGGCTAATTAGTCCGTAATGGATATCGGGCAGACAATTGCCTCACAGCGCCCGGCCGCGCGTGACAAAATGTCACACCAGAAATTCAACCAGTTGTCTGACAACCGCCGAACGGTCCTAGATGGAGAAAACCAATTGTTCTAAAATGTTGCAATACCGGCAAGCGGACGCGGAATCGAACCTCAACGACATCAACAGTCGTCGACTTGGAAGCCCGGCGACTTGACCAGATTTATAAAAAGAAAAGCCCGTCATAGACGGGCTTTTTTCGTTTTCGGCATTTGTGGCCGAGCGCGCCCTGAGCGCAAACGACGATTTCGGGTCAGCCCACTGGGCGCCCTACTGCACACTTTTAAACTTGAGGCTAATCCCATGCTGCGACTCGTCATCATCTACCTGCTCCAATGGTTCAAACGCCTGGCGTCCAATGCCGTATCACGTAACGGTAACGACACCTACACCGAGAACTTCTCGTCCCGTGAAGAGAGTGACGGCGGCCGCTGGACGTTCGTGACCATTTTCATCGTGTTCACCCTGAGCCTTTATTCGCTGGCTGGCCTGGGCTACTACGCCAAGGTCCACGTCTGGGACGGTTTCACCGAAGCCGAAAAAAACAACATCGCCCAGGCCATGGTCGTTGCCAGCCAGAACATGAACTAAACCTTTGATCTAGCCGCGACCAACGAACGGCATGTTAGTGGCCATAACGGTCATGTTTAGCACGTTGGTCGACAGCGGCAGGCTCGCCATATAGCGCACCGCATTGGCGACCTCTTTGACATCCATCATCGGCTCCACGGCGGTCTGCCCATTGGCCTGCCGAACCCCGGTAGTCATGCGTGCCGCGAGCTCGGTCAAAGCATTGCCGATATCGATCTGACCGCAGGCAATGTTGAACTCACGCCCGTCCAGGGCAAACGTCTTGGTCAACCCAAGCACGGCATGCTTGCTCGCGGTGTAAGGTGAACTGAACGGCCGCGGCGTGTGGGCGGAAATCGATCCGTTATTGATGATCCGTCCACCCTGCGGTACCTGCCTGCGCATCAGCCCAAACGCGGCGCGAGCGCAGAGAAATACTCCAGTCACGTTGGTGTTGATCACGTTCAGCCACTTCTCGACGTCCAGTTCGTCCACCGGAACGGCCGGGGCGCCAACGCCGGCGTTATTGAACAAAACATCCAGACGACCATAAGCGTCTTCAATCCTCGCAAACAGCGCATCGACACTCGCCGGATCGCGGACATCGGTGGACACTGCAATGGCCTCGCCACCCGCCTCGCCAATAACCGCCGCCAACTCATCCAGAGGCTCCTGACGACGTCCCGCCAGCACCAGGCGGTAGCCATCCTCCAGCAAGCCCAACGCAACAGCACGACCAATGCCACTGCCTGCGCCCGTGACAAGTGCGACTTTTGATGCGGTGTTATTGGTCATTCTGTTACTCCTTTCTGATTCGGAAAAGTACGGAATAGCACAGGAGATTACCCGGCCTTGCCAACTCCGCGCTATCGAGTTGCAACCAAAGTCGACTGTAGGAGCGCGCTTGCCCGCGATGCTCTTGCCACGAATGAAAAATCTGTCGACTCTAAAATCGAATCGCGGGCAAGCGCGCTCCTACAGTCAACCGTGCTTTAGAGGGGGTGGCATTCAAAGTCGATCGACTCATCAAACCCCTTGCACCACTGACGCTTTCCTGAGAAAAAGCCGCCTTTGTCGCCTTATTAGAGAAAGCACCATGAGCAACGAATTGCTGGTCACAGACATCCGCACCGGTGACGGCAAGGAAGTCGTCAAGGGCGCGCTGATTACCACCCAGTACACCGGCAAACTGGAAGACGGCACCGTGTTCGACTCCTCCCATGATCGCGGCAAGCCTTTCCAGTGCGTGATCGGCACCGGGCGCGTGATCAAGGGCTGGGATCAGGGCCTTATGGGCATGAAAGTCGGCGGCATCCGCGCCCTGTTTGTGCCTGCACATCTGGCCTACGGCGACCGGCAGATGGGCGCGCATATCAAGCCGGGGGCTGATCTGCATTTTGAGATCGAATTGCTGGAGGTTTTGACTCGGGATGATTGATCAGGCATCAGGACCGCCTCTCGGCTAAAGCCCACCCCAGTGGATACTCCCAGTTTGATGAAGACGCAGGACCTGTGGGAGCCGAGCTTGCTCGCGATAAGGCTGGATACGATCAGAAGTGAATTGCGTCCAGCCTTATAGCGAGCAAGCTCAGCTCCCACAATCTGGTTTCATTTCACATGGGCATATGCGCATTGCACAGTTTGAATGCTGAAACCTGACGAGGCCGGCATCTCCCGGGCGAAAGCCAGCCCTGCAGATAGGTGGAGTACTTCGTGCGTCAGCATCCAGGCAACCATGCCTTATGCGTTCCGCCCTCTCTCATCAAACAACATGCAAATTACTGGATTGAAATGCATTTTCTGCAGGAGCTGCCGAAGGCTGCGAAGTATTTCTCCTGATACACCGCTATCGCAGCCTTCGGCAGCTCCTACAGGTCGTTGGTTTGCCGCGAGACAGCGCGGTGTCATGCACACTGGGGCCACTTCTACAACGCTCATCATCAGGTCTGATTGCTTGTTCCCCCAGAAAAAGCGATGCTCCACCGCATAGAAATCGCGGTACTTATAAGAAGGAAACATCATGGCCCTCAACAAGCCGACCCAGGAACTCAAGCGTCACCTCAAGGGAACTGCCGAGAACCTTGAAAGCACTGCCAATGAAATACTCAAGCTCGCCGAACAAATGACTGATGTCGACGTCACGGCCATTCTGCAATTGGTCAACCGGCTGTATGGAGATGCCGATCAGCTCAAAGCCTACGCCGACGAGATCAAGGCTAAACGGATCGTTCGCGCCAAGGCTCTTTAATCAAGCGTTGCAATGTTCGCGTCTGAATCAGTGATCAATGCAAGGACCTGCGATGCTGCCTTCCACCGCCAATGCCAGCGCTAGTTTGAAGCATCTGCACATGCAGAAATTGCGCGGGCGTGTGGGTATGGGGTTGGCGGCAAGCCTTTCGGTTCTGGCAGGCATGACCGATGCCATCGGGTTCATGGCGACGGGCGACTTCGTTTCCTTCATGAGCGGCAATACCACCCGTCTGGCGGTGGCGATCAGCGATGGTGACCTGAACACCACCTCTCGCCTGCTGTTGGCAATCATCACCTTCGTAATCGGCAATGCGCTGGGGGTGATCGTTGCCCGGGTAAGTGGCCGACGCGCCCTGCCCTTGTTATTAAGTATCGGTATGCTGCTGTGCGCTGCCGCAGCCTGGCCAATGGCTTCGCAGATTATTACCGTCGTGGCGGCGATTCTGGCCATGGGCATGCTCAATGCCGCCGTTGAACAGGTCAACGGCCTGCCGGTGGGGCTGACATATGTGACGGGAGCACTTTCCCGATTCGGGCGCGGTATGGGACGCTGGATGCTTGGCGAGCGCCGTGATGGCTGGCGCATACAGTTGGTCCCTTGGGCCGGCATGTTCATAGGGGCAATTATCGGCGCACTGCTGGAAAACCGGCTGGGACCCAATGCGCTGTTGATCAGCGGCGCATTTGCCGCAGTGCTGGGGATATTGACCCTGTTTATCCCCTATCGCTGGCAGCGTCGCTACATACCACGCTGAGCCTTCAAACCGTCACCTTTTCTTCATATGGGCTGATTACTATCTGAGGACTTTTCCTACAGATGAGTGCCCGACATGTCTCCTGAGCACGAAAATATCGCGCGGCGTATTCATCGCGAGCTGCTTGATCATAATGATGAAGAGCTGGAGCTCGAGCTGGCAGAAGACGAGTACAGCCTCGACAAACTGTTTGAAAACGATATCAGCGACAGCGATGAAAAACAGGCCCGCCGCCTTTATTTCAGCGAACTGTTCCGCCTTCAGGGCGAGCTCGTCAAACTGCAAAGCTGGGTGGTGAAAACCGGGCATAAGGTCGTGATCCTTTTCGAGGGTCGCGATGCAGCCGGTAAAGGCGGTGTGATCAAGCGTATCACCCAACGCCTCAACCCGCGGGTCTGTCGTGTAGCCGCTCTCCCTGCCCCCAACGACCGTGAACGCACTCAATGGTATTTCCAGCGCTACGTTTCGCACCTGCCCGCGGCCGGTGAGATCGTCCTGTTCGACCGCAGTTGGTATAACCGCGCGGGCGTGGAAAAGGTCATGGGCTTTTGCGACGACGATCAGTACGAAGAGTTTTTCCGGACCGTGCCCGAGTTCGAGCGCATGCTCGCCCGCTCTGGCATTCAGTTAATCAAGTACTGGTTTTCGATCTCCGATCAGGAACAGCACTTGCGCTTTCTCAGCCGCATCCATGATCCGCTCAAGCAATGGAAGCTCAGCCCGATGGATCTGGAATCCCGTCGTCGCTGGGAGGACTACACCAAGGCCAAGGAAATCATGCTGGAGCGAACTCACATCGCCGAAGCGCCGTGGTGGGTGGTGCAGGCGGACGACAAGAAGACCGCGCGCCTGAACTGCATCCACCATTTGCTGGGCCAGATGCCCTACGAAGAAGTCGAGCAACCGGCGATTGAACTGCCGGAGCGTCAGCGCCGTGAGGATTACAGCCGCGTGCCGACGCCGAGTGACCTGATCATCCCGCAAATTTATTAACACAGCCCGACGAGCGCCTGGAACCAGAGTCCAGGCGCTGGGGGTCTTAGGCGTTCAGCTCGGCCACACTCAGCTTGCGCAACAGGTCGCGCTTTTTGCTGCGATGCCCCTGCATACGCACCAACAAGTCATCCAGCGTCCCCATGGCCTCCAGGATATGCGGACCTTTGTTGAGCATCACACATTCAGCTCGTACGCCCATCGCTGCGTCGGTAATTTCGGCACGGGTTGCCGCGCCGGTCTTGGCCAGCGTATCCAGCACTTGAGTCGCCCAGATCACAGGGACATGGGCCGCCTCGCAAATACACAGGATCTCCTCCTGCAACTCTGCAGTTCGTTCGAAACCGTTTTCTACCGCCAGATCTCCCCGGGCAATCATCACACCCAGTCGCGGATTCTGCATGCCCGCCAGTAGTAAGGCCGCCAGACTTTCGAATCCGCGTCGTGTCTCGATTTTCAACACGACGCCAAGATGCTCGGCGTTGAGGCGCTTCAAATGCACCAGAAGTGATTTGACGTCCTCAGGACTGTTAACGAACGACAACTCCACCACGTCCGCATGCTGGGCGGCGAACGCAAGTGCCTCCAGATCCTCTGATGACAGTGCGTCGAGTTGCAGCTCGCTGTCGGGCAGATTGATGCCCTTGTCGCTTTTCAGTTTGGCTCCGCCCGGCGCATGGGTAATACGGACGGTAACCACGTCAGCCTGCACTGACTGGATACGCCCACCGATTTTGCCATCGTCAAACCATACCGGTTCGTTGGCGCGCAGGTCCTTGAACACCTCAGGCAACGTACACCCGATACGCGCCGGGGTCAGGACCTTACCGGTGCTGTCGACCACTGCGGGATGACCATGACTGGCGTCAGCGCTCAGCAGTAAAGCATCGCCCTCGTTGAGGACAATGCTTTGCTCCCGAGGCGGCACGCCGGTAATGCGTTCTGATTTCGGGCGACCCCGATGCTTTTTCAAGTGCAGCTCTATGCCGGGAATCATGTAGGCCGTCTTGCGCAACTCCGCCCGACAGCCTTGTTCAGTGACTTCAACGATCGACAGTGAGCGACTTGAATCTCTTGCGTCCCTGAACGCAAGCTCATCACCGACCTGCAACTGCTTTAACCATTTTCCCGGCATCTGCAAACAATAGTCATCGTCCGAAAAGGCCTCCGGCTCTTCGGCAAGCCAGACTTGAGCGGCGGTCACGATGCGTCCGAAATCATCGCGTTGCGGGCGGATTTTCAACACTGCCGGGCCCGGCTGTATCTGCCCCGTACGCAACTTCGGCCCCGCAAGGTCCATCATCACCTGGCAGGTTCTGCCGACCTTGGCAGCGGCGCTGCGGCCATGCTCAATCATTTTCAGCCAGGTCGCCGGGTCATCGTGTGCGCAGTTGATACGTTGACAATCCATGCCTGCCTGCACCAGTTCACGGACCATGGAAGGATTGCTCGCGGCCTCCTGAGGCATGGTCACCATGATGCGTACGCCGCGCTCTGGCGCTGACCCGCCAAACAACTGGTCTGCATGCAGGTTCAGGAGGTTTTCCCCGGTCCGGTTCACCAGGCTGCCGGAACTCTCTTCAAGTTCAGCGCCGGGAAGCAAGCGCTTAAGGACATCAATGACCCTGTCGACCGATGCGAGCGCATTGGCTTCACAGCGTCCCAGGGAAGAAAGGCCAAGCCCGGACAACTGCTGTTGCAGAGGGCGAATATCATGGCGGCGCAACGCGAGGTAGCCCAGCAAGTTGCGGGCACTGTCCAGATAATCAGGGTGCACTTGCATGCTTTCGATGGGCGTCCGGGCAGCGGCCTCCATCTTGACTCGCAAAAAAGACAGACGCTTTAGCGCAGCTCGTATTTGCTGCTCATCCAATACGTTGAAGTCGGTTTCTATGATTGTCATGGCGGGCACTCGCTTCGAATGGAGACCATTGCGGTCCGTCAGACAAGCACCTGGACCAGCGCAATGTGCGGACTTAAAGGCTAAAGCCCGATTGTGACGATCTGCTTACTGCGGACAGCGAGCAGATGGACGGCCCGAGCACTCAGGAAAATAGATTGGACGCTAACGATTTTCGTGCTTAACCTTGCCCGCCTGTTTGCGCGCAACGGACGGCCCTCAATGTTTGCTGTTCTCAATATATTGCTACCGATTTTCGCCCTGATCCTGTTGGGGTTCATCTGCCGCCGCACGAACCGCCTTGGCCCGAACGCCGCGTCGGAAATCAACCGGATGGTGGTCTGGCTGTGTCTACCGGCACTGCTCTTCAGCGTTACGGCAACATCGACCTGGGAGCAGATCTGGCATCCGGGCTTCGTCATCGGCTTTACGTTGAGCACCCTGTCGGTGTTCGTCATCACCCTCCTGCTGCGCTGGAAGAAAGGCACCCATCTGGCCGATGCGAGCATCGACGCACTCGGTGGCTCCTATGCCAATGCGGGTTATATCGGTATCCCGCTGTGCGTGATGGTGCTCGGCCAGGAAGGACTGCAACCGGCGCTGGTCGGGGCACTTCTGGTGGTCTGCGTGTTATTTGGCCTGGCGCTGGTCTGTGTGGAAGTCGGACTGCAAACCGAGCGCAAGCCGCACCGCATTGCCTTGAAAGTGTTTCTGGCGCTGGCGAAAAACCCTCTTGTGGTGTCTCCGATCCTCGGCGCGTTATGGGCCAGCAGCGGCGCGCCCTTACCCGGGGCACTGGAAAAACTGCTCAGCCTCCTGGGTGCGGCGACCAGCCCCTGCGCACTGGTCGCGCTTGGTTTGTTCCTCGCCGAAAAACAGCAAGGCACACGTGAAGGAACGTCGCTGCTGGTCCTGATCAAGCTGATCGGCCACCCGCTGCTGACCTGGGTGCTGGTGTTCCATGTATTCGATGTGCCGCTGCTATGGGCCAATGCCGCCCTGCTGCTCAGCGCACTGCCCACCGGCACAGGCCCGTTCATGCTGGCTGAGTACTACAAGCGCGAAGCGTCACTGGTATCGAGCACGATTCTGGTGTCGACCCTGGGTTCGCTCGTGACGCTGTCGATCTGCCTGTACGTGATCAGTCATCCGGGGTGACGTCGCTGCCCGTCAGGCGTCGATAACGTTTAACATGTCGCGCCCTTTCGCCACTGATTGCCGTCATGACCCCAGAAGCACTCGCCATCCTCAACCAGCATCTGCTGGATGCCCTGCAAACCGCGCCCGATGAAACCCGCCGTCTGTTTCATGGCCGAGGCCGTGTCTGGCCAGGACTTGAGCAGGTGACGGTCGACTGGATGCAAGGCGTGGTGCTGGTCTCGCTGTTCCGTGAGCCCGCAAAGACCGAGCTTGAAGCGCTGACCCGTCTGCTGCTGGAACTGACCCGCACACCGCAATGGCTGAACAGCCAGGCACATACCTTATTGCTGCAACACCGCTACTTGCCGGAAAGCACCACTGAGTGGCTGCTGGGTGAGCGGGTGGAAGAATGGCAGATCACTGAAAGCGGCCTGCACTTCAAAGTAGATCTGGGCAGGAAGCAGAACTGCGGCCTGTTTCTGGACATGCGTTACGGGCGCGACTGGGTGCGTGCCAACGCGCAGGGCAAACGGATACTGAATCTGTTTGCCTACACCTGTGGCTTTTCCGTCGCGGCCATCGCAGGCGGTGCCGAACAAGTGGTCAATCTCGACATGTCCCGGGCCGCACTCACCCGCGGGCGTGAGAACCACCGCCTCAATCAACACGACTTGCGCAAAGTCAGCTTTCTGGATCACGAACTGTTCAAGTCATGGGGCAAGGTGAAAAAATCCGGGCCTTATGACCTGGTTATTATTGACCCGCCCTCCTTCCAGCGCGGCAGCTTCCTGCTCGACAAGGATTACCAGAAAGTACTGCGACGCATGCCCGAACTGCTGGTGCCGGGCGGTCAGGTGCTGGCCTGCATGAATGAACCAAGCCTGGGCTCCAGTTTCCTGATCCACCACACCGCCGTTGAAGCGCCAAACCTGCGTTTCGAACAACGTCTAAACAATCCACCGGAGTTCCCTGACGCTGAGGTCGAAGGTGGATTAAAGGCACTGCTCTTTACGGACGTGTCTGAAACTGCAGAGATATAAGATAACTTTTTATTAATTAGTTAGCTTTACAACGTTAAGCGCAGCAAAAAGGATTCGGTCAATGTTTAATGGCGTCAAATAACCAACTGTTTACGCCCTTAAAGTTTCAGTTTTAAACGCCGATGGACTTGAATAACCAGACCTGTGTAAACAACAAAACTTTTCTACACAGGTGATGGTTTTTTCACACATTGGCGCCTACAGTGATGTCAAGTCGCCAGCAGATAGATCAGTTGAATCTCAGCTATCGCAGCGTGGCGATTCGAGGTATCTCGGTATGAAAACAAGAAATATAAAACTGACCACCAGAGCCCTGTTCAGCTTCGGCATCATCTGTCTTCTCTTGATCGGCCTTGGCGCCGCCTCGCTGTTCAAGATGGATGACATTCACGACTCAGCCTCCGACCTCCAGAAAAACTGGCTGCCCAGCGTCAGACAGGCCGGTCGGATCGAGACCGCGATGCTTCTGTATCGTCTGGACGCCAGACGATTTGTCATGGACGACGCACGCCTGGGCGAAGCGTCGATCAAGAAAATCAATCAACTCAAAGCCAACTTGAGCAAAGCCACACAGGACTATGCGCCTATGGTCGGCGACGCCGCCGAGCGAGAACTGTTCAATAAGGTCTCGGCCAACGTCAGTGCCTATCAGGGCAAAATCGACGAACTGATGGAGTTAAGTAAAACTCGCACTTATCAGGAAATGGCGGTATTCATCCAGGACACCTCCAAGCCTCAGGCAGTGGCGCTGCAAAGCGCTATTGAAGAGCTGATTGGCGTTAACGAAAAAGGGGCGGAGCAATCCGGATCGATCGCGGATGAAAGTTTTATCAGCGGCCGTTATATCTCAATGATATTCATTGTTATCGCCGTCATCGTTACTGTAGTTGTAGCCGTGGCCTTTACCCGAAGTATTACCCAGCCTATTCAAACCCTGCTGATCACCACCCGGAAAATTGCCGACGGCGATTTACGCACTACGGTTGAAATCAGCGGCGCGGATGAGATGACCGAGTTGCAGACCGCTACTGCGACCATGCTGGCGAATCTCAAAGGGACGATTCAGCATATCTCCGACTCCTCGGGACAACTCGCCTCAGCGGCGGAAGAAATGAGCTCGATCACCAAAGAGTCCAATGCCGGTATCCAACGGCAAAGCATGGAAACCGAGCAGGCGGCCACCGCAGTCAACCAGATGACTGCCGCCGTCGAGGAAGTCGCCCGCAACGCGGTCGCTGCCTCTCAGTCAACCCAGGCATCAGAACGCTCGGCACAGACAGGGCAGGAGCGCGTCAGCCAGACCATCGCCTCGCTGGAAAAACTCAGTACTACAGTCGAACGTACCGGCCTTGAAGTCGAAGGCCTGGCGAACCAGGCACAGCACATCGCCAAAGTACTGGACGTGATTGGCTCCATCGCCGAACAAACCAACCTGCTGGCCTTGAACGCCGCTATCGAAGCCGCCCGGGCGGGCGAGCAAGGCCGCGGGTTTGCCGTGGTGGCGGATGAAGTCCGCGCACTGGCCCACAGAACGCAAACGTCTACCCGGGAAATCGAGCAGATGATCCAGGGCATTCAAAAAGACTCGACCCTGGCAGTGCAGTCCATGAAACAAAGCACGCTTGAAGCCGGCTCGACCTTGCAGATCGCCCATGAAGCCGGTGTCGCAATCAAAGAGATTACCGCAGCAATTTCCCACATCAACGAGAGGAATATGCTGATTGCCACCGCGTCAGAACAGCAGGCGCAAGTCGCCCGTTCGGTTGACCAGAACCTGATGAGTATTCGCGACCTTTCCTCACAAAGCTCATCCGCAGCCAGTCAGACCTCACTGGCCAGCAATGAGCTGTCGCAACTGGCCGTAGGCCTTAATCGTCTGGTAGCGAGGTTTTCGGTATAGCAACTGCGGGAAAAGCGCGATCAGTTCCGAATGCCTGATTGCGAACTTCAGCCATAACAAAAAGCGAGTCATTATCGTGCTGAAACATATCTCTGTGGCCGAGCTACGCCTCGGCATGTACGTACACGAATTCTGTGGCTCAGGGATAGAGCAGTCATTCTGGAAAAACGGATTCATGCTTTCGAATGAGCATGATCTGCAACGCATCCTCGACGCAAAAGTCGCAGAGCTCTGGATCGATGACAGCCGCGGTGTCAGCCCTGTACCCGCCGCGCCTGTTCAATCAGATCCAGCACTGCCGACCTGCCTGCAAAACATCGCCAACAAACCTGTTCCCCATCGTGTTGCACTGAATCAGGAAATTTCCCGATCCCTCAAGCTGTGTGCTCATTCCAGAGCGGCTGTCGAGAAGATGTTCAGTGATTTACGCATGGGTCAGGTCATTGAAATGGAGAAGGTCAGCGAACTGGTCGAGGAAATCTCCGACTCGCTGTCCCGGCATCCCGATGCCTTGATCAGCCTTGCTCGACTGAAGACCTGTGATGAATACACCTACATGCATTCGGTCGCAGTCTGCGCACTGATGGTCGCCCTCGCCCGCCAGCTTGGACTTCCGCCTGCTTTGGTTCACGAAGCGGGTGTCGCAGGCCTGATGCATGATGTCGGTAAGGTCGTGATCCCGCTGACCATCCTCAACAAGCCGGGCGCGCTTAGCGATGAGGAGTTCGCAACCATGCGCAGCCACTCGCAGTCGGGAGCCGATATGCTGAGGCAAAGCCACCATTTCAGCCCCAGGGTCATGGACGTTTGCCTGCATCACCATGAAAAAATCGACGGCACCGGCTATCCACACAGGCTGGCGGGAAGCCAGATCAGCCTGTTTGCACGGATGGGCGCGGTGTGTGACGTGTATGACGCGGTAACTTCGGACCGCCCCTATAAAGAAGCCTGGGGCCCGGCTGAAGCCATCCACCGCATGGCCCAGTGGCAGGGACATTTTGACGAAAAGGTCTTTCAGGCCTTCGTCAAATGCGTAGGCATTTACCCGGTCGGCGCACTGGTCCGCCTGCAAAGCGGACGGATTGGTGTAGTGATCGAACAGCATGAAAAATCACTGCTCACGCCCAAGGTCCGGGTGTTCTTCTGCGCCAACAGCAATCAGCACATTGCGCACACCACCCTCAACCTCGCCGCACTGGTGGGCCAGGATCGCATCGTGGGTCGTGAGTCAGCGAAGGAATGGGGATTCAGTAACCTGGATGAGCTGTGGGCTGAGTCCAGTGTGGGGAGCAAGTCGAATTGTGGCTAGCACGCAAACGTTATAGAAGTTGCCGCAGGCTACGAAGCCAATTGCCCTGTTGGAGCGAGGCTTGCCCGCGAAGCGTTCGATGAGGTCTGTCAGGCAGATCGCGTCATCGTTCTTCGCGGGCAAGCCTCGCTCCAACGGACAGTGCAGTCATGAGAGCGGTGCTTACCCTCACATCAGAACTTGAACGCCTGACGCCCGATCAGCAGCCACTTGCCGTCCTGCTTCTGCCAGATCTGGAAGTTTTCGATTTCAGTCGGGACAACCTTGCCACTGTTTACGGCCTCGGCGGAAAAGTGGTTGCGAACCAGCGCGGTATCACCCGACAGAGTGATCTGCTGCTTCTGCATTTCAAGCCTGTTGAACGCGCTTTTGCCCGTTTCGATATCTGCGATAAAGGCTTTCTTGTCCTGAATGTTGCCGCTGGAGTGCCCACAAGTGAGGTTGTCGGCAGTCAGTGCCTGCAGTTGCGCAATATCCTTGTGCCACATGGCTTGCGTCAATTTGTCGACAGCCTTTTCAACATCGGCTTGATCTGAGGCATGAGCCGTAGCCGTGTAACCGCCGAACAGGCAGAGAAACGCAACGAGCAGCTTGAAACGCTTGTTCATGTTTATTCCTTGTTATTGTTTATTGGTAATGGAGGAAAACGCGCAAAAGACCGAGCTGTCTTATACGACGTCTTACAACATAGCTTATTTATCAAAACAGGCAAACGAGATTTTCACGCCAGCGGTATTAACTCCTTAAACCTATAAATAATAGTGGCTTTAGCACTCGCCTATAAATATTCACCGACCTGAAACGCAGAAACCCGGCACTGCGTTTAAGCAGGGCCGGGTTTCTTGTTCGGGTTTCAAGTGGTCATTATTGACCACATGAGCCCCGTGCGTCTGACGATAAGCGTGTTACAGAGCCATATCCGAAGCAGGATTGCTTGGCTGTGGCTTCGCAGGCTTGGCCGGTGCAGCGCTGGCAGCCGGGTAAGCTGCAGGGTCGATTACCGGTGGCTTGGTCAGTTGCAGGACTTCAGCGGTGTAATCCCACGACTGCTGAACGCGCTCAGGAGAACCGTTGAGCTTGGTGCCATAGCTCGGAACGATCTGACGCATCTTGGCTTGCCACTCTGGAGTAGCAACCTTGTCCTTGAAGGCTTTTTCCAGCACGTCGATCATGATCGGAGGTGCAGTCGAGGCACCCGGGGACGCGCCCAGCAGGCCAGCGATAGAACGGTCCTGAGAGAAAACAACCTCAGTACCCAGCTTCAACACACCGCCTTTCTCGGCATCGCGCTTGATGATCTGAACGCGCTGACCGGCTTGCCACAAGCGCCAGTCTTCTTTCTTGGCGTGCGGGAAGTACTCTTTCAGCGCGTTGAAGCGGTCGTCATCCGACATCATCAATTGGCCTGCCAGGTACTCGATCAGCGGATACTGCTCGACGCCAACCTTGGTCATCGGCCACACGTTATGGGTCGTGGTGGTCGACAGCAGGTCAAGGTACGAACCTTCCTTCAGGAACTTGGTGGAGAAGGTAGCGAACGGGCCAAACAGAATCATGCGCTTGCCGTCCAGAACACGGGTGTCCAGGTGCGGTACGGACATGGGTGGCGCGCCAGTCGACGCGATACCGTAGGCCTTGGCCATGTGCTGCATGGCCAGATCCTGGTTTTCAGTTACCAGGAACGAGCCGCCAACCGGGAAGCCGCCGTATTCGCGAGCCTCGGGGATGTCAGCGATTTGCAGCAGCTTCAACGCACCGCCGCCAGCGCCGACAAACACGAATTTCGCGTCGGTGCCGTGGGTAGTACCGTCTTTCAGGTTTTTGTACTCGACGTGCCAGCTGCCGTCCTTGTTGCGAGTGATTTCGTTGACTTCGCTCGACAACTTCAGGTCGAAGTTAGGCTTGGTCTGCAGGTTGGCAACGTATTGGCGAGTGACTTCACCCCAGTTCGCATCGGTACCCAGTGGCGTCCAGGTAGCAGCGATTTTCTGGTTTGGATCACGCCCTTCCATCATCAGTGGAACCCACTGCTTGATCTGAGCCTGATCTTCGCTGTACTGCATGCCAGCGAACAACGGGCTGGTTTTCAGCGCTTCGTAGCGGGCCTTCAGGAACTTGACGTTATCGTCGCCCCACATGAAGCTCATGTGTGGCGTCGAGTTGATGAACGAATGCGGGTTTTTCAGGACGCCATTCTTGACCTGCCACGCCATGAACTGGCGGGTGACCTGAAACGCTTCGTTGATTTCGATTGCCTTGGCAATCTCGATCTTGCCGTCTTTGCCGTACGGGGTGTAGTTGGACTCGGCCAGGGCAGAGTGACCGGTACCGGCGTTGTTCCAGCCGTTGGAGCTTTCTTCGGCAACTTTGTCGAGACGCTCGACCATTTCCATGGTCCAGGTCGGCTCAAGCTCGTTCAGCCACGTGCCAAGGGTAGCGCTCATGATGCCGCCACCGATAAGCAACACATCGACTTTCTTGGTTTCTTCTGCATGCAAAGGCGTCAGTCCCATCGACAGCGCCAGGCCCAGGAGGGCTGTGTTCACTTTTTTTAACATACTGTGATTTTTCCAGGATAGAACGTCATCCCTCCGTCAATCTACGCATCTGATGACCGGTTCCACGCATGCTTGCAGGCATATCGTGAACAGCGGCAATCGGCAGGACCGACGGCTGGACATTCAAGGCTGATGCACTGCTATCAACCTCACTCTCTTGTCTCTCCTGAGCTGACTTCTTGTTTGCCATTGTTTTCAGCTGCTGAGTGACATTGAATCTCTTGGTACATCGTCAGAACAAAACGGCTCCGACAACCTCGTTACAACCAGCACCCAGGTCTTTCACGGAACAACATCTGCTACTTGCTTAACAAAAAGTCATGCGTGGTAAAGCATCTATGTACACGTGTATCGGGAACCGCAAACGGTAATTGTAATCGGATACAGGTTGCGGAGCGAACTTTTACCGATATTAGCGTGTGCGCTTAGTCGATAGTCTCGTTCGACGCGGGCCTCTGGCGCGCATCAACCAGTGCTTTGGCTTGCCGGGTTAATTGATCCAGATGCCGATCACGCTGCTTCTCGGCTTCTATCATCGGCCGCTTTCCGTGCTGCTGAAGTAAATAAGCATGAATTTGCCGAATCTCCAGCGAATTGTAGATCGGCGCTACATCCAGTACTGCCACCAGACCGTCAATGCCGTGATCCCGCGTATTCATCAATACCTGCGGACCGCGAGCGGCCAACACCTGAAAACCCATTGCTTCGAAACGCGGAACCGCGGCGGCGCGACAGGCCAGTTCGGCATGTGGGTAGCGTTCGGTCATCTGCGCCAGCATTGCGCGCGCCACGCCTTTGCGACGTTTGCTGGCCTGCACGGCCATAAACGCTACCGCGCAGGCTTCGGGATCGTCCTTGACCGGCAAATACAGCAAGAAGCCGATCACCGTGTCCGGTTCGTCAGCATCCAGCGCGACAATCAATTCAACGGGAATCCCTTTTGATCCATCCATGGCCTCGATGTAGAGATGAACTTCGAAACCGACGCCATATTGATAAAGGCTGTAGAGCGGATTACTGGGCGCAATATTGACCATGCTGATATCGGTGATGTAATCGACCACCATCTGCATGATCTGGCTTTTGATCAACTCGGGGGGCGGGCTTTCGAAGCGGGTGACGGTGAACATCGAGATGGTGACTCCAGACTTTAAGGCATCCCCGGACCGGCATGCTCGGTACGAAGGGGCGCCATCATACCCCAGACTTACAGCGAGGCCCATTTGCCTCGATGGCAAAGACTGCTTTAATCAGCCAACTCACCGAAGAAGGAGCGAACAGATGGAACGTCTCACCGCGAAAGATTTTTCCCCTGAACTGCTTGAGCTGTACGACTACTACGCCCACGGCAAGATCAACAGGCGCGAATTTCTTGACCGCGCGGCAGCTTTCACTGTCTTTGGACTGACCGCCAGTGCCGTCCTTGCTTCGCTGAGCCCCAACTACGCGATGGCACAGCAAGTGGAGTTCACTGACCCGGATATCGTCGCCGAGTACGTCAACTATCCTTCGCCCAAGGGCCACGGTCAGGTGCGCGGCTATCTGGTACGTCCGGCAAAAGCCACCGGCAAGTTGCCCGCTGTGGTCGTGGCGCATGAAAATCGTGGGCTTAATCCTTATATCGAAGACGTTGCCCGCCGCGTGGCAAAAGCCGGTTTCATCGCCCTCGCCCCCGACGGTCTGACGTCAGTCGGTGGCTATCCCGGCAACGACGACAAAGGCCGCGAACTGCAACAGACCGTCGACCCGGAAAAGCTCATGAACGACTTCTTCGCCGCCATCGAGTGGATGATGAAGCACGACGCAACGACCGGGAAAGTCGGCATCACCGGCTTCTGCTATGGAGGTGGAGTTGCCAACGCAGCAGCGGTTGCCTACCCCGAACTGGCCGCCGCCGTGCCGTTTTACGGACGTCAGGCCAAAGCTGAAGATGTGCCAAGAATCAAGGCACCGCTGCTGATCCACTACGGCGAACTGGACACCCGCATCAACGAAGGCGCTGCCGCCTACGAACAGGCATTGAAGGCCGCAGGCAAAACCTACCAGGCATATGTCTATCCCGGTGCCAACCATGGCTTTCACAACGACTCCACCCCGCGCTACGACGAAGCGGCGGCGAAGCTCGCATGGGACAGGACCCTGGAGTGGTTCAACAAGTATCTGGTTTGATGCCTGGCAGAAATCTCACCACTCAAACGGCTGGACCTGGCAGTTCATTCTGTAGAACCGGCTTCAGCCGGGAGAGCGTCAAGACAGGCGCATGATTTGCTTCGGCAAACAGACCGCTCTCCCGTCTAAAGCCGGCCCTACGAGATTAAACAGCGCAGTAGCAAGCTTGCGGAGCAGCACCACAATCAACCACCCTCCTGCGTTGCGCAAAAAGCAACAAAGCTGCCTTCCTGCAAGGATTGATACCGCCGCCTTTGCCTGCTCATACTCGCCCCCCCCCAAAAAGGAGCAGGTCATGGATTCCCTTTGGCAGCGTCTGCAAGAACAGGCTCATCAGCTCGCAGAGCGTAACCCCGTAATGAGTCATTACGTGCAGTTTGGAATTCTGTCACAGCCCTCCTTCGCCGCCGCCCTGGCAACAAACCTGGCTCGGCAACTCAAGGAGCAGGCTGGGACTACCGATCTGACCGGCTGGTTTACGGAAATCATCCGGGGTAACTCTGACATCGCCTCCAACGCAGCGGCTGACATCAACCACCTGGTTATCGTCAACCCGGCCTGTCCCGATCACCTCACCGCTTTCCTGACGTTCCGCGGCATTCAGGCCGTTCAGGCTTACCGCATTGGCCATGCCTTGTGGAACGATGGCGATATTCAGAGCGCAGTGCTCTTGCAGAACTGGGCAGCCAACACCTGGAGCATCGATATCCACCCGGCAGCGCGACTGGGCAAAGCACTGTTTGTTGATCACGGGATTGGCCTGGTGATTGGCGAAACCGCCGTCGTAGAAGATGAAGTCAGTCTTTGGCACGGCGTGACGCTGGGCAGCACTCTGGCTGAAGTCGGCGACCGTCATCCGAAGATTCGCCGCGGCGCATTGATCTGCGCAGGCGCCAGCGTACTGGGCAACATCGAAGTCGGTGCCAAAGCCATCGTGGCGGCCAACGCAGTGGTGCTCAAACCCGTACCGGCGGGCGCTGTCGTTGCAGGCACTCCGGCAAAAATTGTCGGTAGCGCACCGCAGTCGCTGGCCACCCTGACCTCGAAAACCCTTACCCAACGGGAGCAATGAACATGGCCGCAGCCGCCCAATCCACTCAAGGTATTGACCACCCGCTGGTAACCGTACGCGACCATCCGCAGACACTGGCACTGTATCGAAAAATGGGCTTTGAACCCTCGCCGATCAGTTATCACCCGTGGGGCACAGTCACGACACTGGTGATGTTCCCGAGCAATTTCATCGAAATCATCGCAGTGGATGATGCCTCGAAGTTTGGCACTAACTCGGTCGATGGCTTCTGTTTCGGCCGTCAGTTGGGCACATTTCTGGATCGCGGTGAAGAGGGCATCTCGCTGGTGGCATTGCACAGCAAAGACGCAGATGCAGACTATGCACGCCTGACCAACGCCGGGCTGGCCAGTCAGGGCCGTATTGATTTCCGGCGCAAAATGACCCTGCCCGATGGCCGTCCGGACGAAGCCGTCGTGTCGCTGGGACTGTTCATGGATGAAGAGCACCCGGATGTTTCCAACTTCATTTGCCATCAGCACCGCCCGGAATTGATCTGGGTGCCAGGATGGCAAAACCACCCAAACGGCGCTGACGGCATCCTCGCGGTGACATACCTGGCGGACCCTGCCCAGCTCGAAAGCCGGTGGAAAGCGTTGTACGGCGATGCGGTTCGCTACCACGGCGATGTGCTGGAAGCTGATACTGGCTGCGGTTTGCTACGCGCCATGTCCCTGACTACCGCGCAAACCGAGTTTGCCGGAGTCAACTTGCCTGAGGCGGCCAGTCAACGCCCCCATGCGATAGCGCTGCGCATCAACACTAAAAACCTGGATGCGGCGCGAGCCATTATCGAAAGCAACAAAGTGCCGCATCTAGCGGGTTCACAGCGCCTGCTGGTCGAGCCGCAAGCGGCCGGGAATGTGATCCTGGAGCTGGTGCAAACCCGCTGAGTGTCCTTTGCCCCGCATGCCTGTCTGGATAAATGCGATTCTGTGGGAGCCGAGCTTGCCCGCGATAAGGGGGACCCAGCAGGCGGGTATACCGCGTTATCGTTCATCGCGAGCAAGCTCGGCTCCCACAAGACCGTGCCCTCCGTTGGACGTCCTTTGCCCAGCATACCTCTGGATAAATGCGATTCTGTGGGAGCCGGGCTTGCCCGCGATAAGGGCGACGCAGCAGGCAGGTATACCGCGTTATCGTTCATCGCGAGCAAGCTCGGCTCCCACTGGGCCGTGCCCTTTGCTGGACGTCCTTTACCCAGCATACCTCTGGATAAATGCGATTCTGTGGGAGTCGGTGTCCCTGACACCGCTGTCGCGCAGCAAACACGGACCCTGTAGGAGCGCGCTTGCCCGCGATTCGGCCTGTCAGTCGATGAATATATCGCCTGTACTGGAGCTATCGCGAGCAAGCTCACTCCTACAGTAAAAAGCATTCCAAATCAGATAGTTATATTTTGTTTGATAGGAGCCGGGCTTGCCCGCGATAAGGGCGACTCGGTCAACCTGTAACACCGCTTTCCTGAATAAATCCGGCCCCATGGATTGCATGGGTCTGCGGGACATTTGCCGTCCGTCGCCTGCCTACTCGCCGGCAGCCAGACGGCTCTCAACCAAATGCCTGGCTTGCCGTTAAAGCACTCAGCGTCCCGGGACTGGTCGGGCGCATCCCCCGTGCGAGAGCCCCATGATCGACCTCAGTGTCTGGAACCTTACCCTGCCCATTGAAACGCCAGCCGTCACCGTGGCGACTGCACGTGTCAGCAGCCTCAACAGTCCTTACTTCAAAGTCAGCAGCAACGGCATTGTGATGTGGGCTCCCGTGACCGGCTCGCACTCTGGCACCAGTGACTACCCTCGCACGGAGTTACGCGAAACCCTCTCCAATGGCAACGCCATGAACTGGTTGTATAACAGCGGCACCAACACCATGATCGGTGCGCTGATGGTCAATCAGGTACCGTCGACGGGCAAAATTGTGGTGGCGCAAATCCACGCCAAAAATGCGCCGACGCCTTTGCTGAAGATGGTGTACCGCTATACCGCCAAAGGCGGCTTCATAGACCTCGAATATCGCGTGAAGCCAGCCGACGCTAAAAGCCCGGTGATGTACAGCACCCCCATGGCCCTGAACAAGCCCTTCACCTATTCGATTCAGATGGCACCCACCGGCAAACTCACCGTGATGATCAATAACGTGGCGGCGCAGACCACTCTCAACCCTGCCTGGTATGGCTACGCCTTTTACTTCAAGGCCGGGGTGTACACCCTGGACAACGTCGGCTACCCCACTGAAGGCGGGAAGGTCACCTACACCAGTCTTTCCACCAGCCACGTCGTGAAGAAGTAACAACCGGCAGTCGCTGTGGACCGTTGTAAATCACGCCATTCGTTTTTCAGAATGGCGTGACGCCCGCATCACTTTTCGTCGCCAGCATCCAGCGCTTCACCAATCGCATAAAAGTGTCCACCCGCGATGTAGTGCAAGCTGCGCCACGCCGGGTCGGCCGTCTCAAAGTTCCAGTGCCCGTCCTTGAACACTCGCGTATCAGCCCAGGCACCAATGACTTCGCCGATGAACAGATCATAGGTCGACTGATTGTGCGGCTCGGGTATCAGGCGACACGCCAGCCAGGCGGAGCAACCGGCCACGAACGGCAGATCATGATCGGGGATGCGGAACAACTTCACGCCTGAACGCTGCAGTTTGTCCGCTTCGTTGAACAGACTGCGCGTGCCCACCTCGTGGGTGAGTTGCAGCTGCGCTGCGGTTGGCACCTGAATCACGAACACTCCGCTTTGCTCAACCAGCTCACGGGTCTTGGCGATTTTGTCGAGGACCACAGTGAGTTTTGCCGGCATGAAATCCAGCGCGCAGGCCCAGGCAGCGGCCATGACATTGTCGACCCCTTCGTGCCGGGCCGAAACCAGAACTGTCGGACCGTGGTTGAGCAAGCGATAGGCCTTGGCCGGGTCCACCGGGGCAATAAATTGGTTCACAAAAATACCTCTCGAGACGTGGCGAGCGTGCTGACGAACGACTTGATTCGCACACATGCTCGCGCCAGTTGCTCATCGCTTACGGTAAATGAAAGCCGCACAAAACCCTGGGCAGGCTCACCGAAGGCTGCTGCGTCAAGCACCGACACACCCGCTTCCCGAAACAGTCGCCAGGCGAAATCCAGCGAGCTCAATCCGGTGCCGCGCACGTCGAGCAGGACGAACATCCCTGCATCCGGGCTGCGCACTTCAATGCCCGGACAGTCACTCAATCCAGACAACACGAGATCGCGTCTGCGTTGATAAATATCGAGCATGCCCAACGTCACTTCATCATGAGCATGCACCGCAGCCATCGCGCCCGCCATGACGAAGCCGGGCAATCCGTAAAGCATGCTCAACGACAGGTTTTCTACATGCCTGACCAACTGCGCATCGGCAATGATCCAGCCGACTCGCCAACCGGTCATGGCGTGGGATTTGGACAAACTGCCGACGATCACGCAACGCTCGGCCATGCCCGGCAAGCTGGCCAGACTGACGTGCTCCCGTTGGTAGCAAAGGCTTTCGTAAACCTCATCGACGACCACCCACAGATCATGGGCGATGGCCAGTTCGGCAATCCCTTGCAGCTCCTTGGCACTGAGCATTACGCCAGTCGGGTTGTTCGGGTTGGAGAGGAAAATGGCCCGCGTGCGCGGGGTAATGGCGGCGCTGATACGGGCAATGTCAGGACGAAAACCGGCATCGGCGTCGCAACTTACGCGCACCAGCGTCGCGCCGCTTGCCCTGAGCGTAGCCTCATAAGTCACATACATCGGGTCCAGAGCCAGGACCTCATCACCGGCTTGCAACAGGCAAAGGGCGCTCGCGAACAAAGCATTCTGCGCACCGGCGAGGGTGATCACATTGGCGGCCGCTACCGGCCGCCCCAGACGCTTGGCGTAACGCTCGGCGATAGCTTCCCTTAGCGCAGGCCTTCCGGGAATTTCGGTGTAATGGGTATCCCCTGCTCTCAGTGCGCCGACCGCCGCTTCAGTGATGAAATCCGGGGTAGCGAAATCGGGATCGCCAATGCTGAGGATAATGACATCTTCCCCTTGGCAATGAGCCTGCCAGGCGGCGAAGTGAATGTCCCAGGCGGCAGCGCCCTGCCCGGCTATCCGTTCAACAAACGGGGAAAAACGCATACCACGGCCTCTCGAATACGAGTAAAACGCCACGATACCGCGACGTTCTTCTGAAAGGCCAGTGTGGTTGGAAGCAGGATCCTTATGGAAAACTCTATGTTCACCTGCAAACATAATTCCCGTGGGAGCGAATTCATTCGCGAAAAGGCCGGCATATCCGCAGGAGTTGCGTGATCAGGAATGCCGTCTTCCCGAATGAATTCGGTCCCACAGGATCACGTTGAACCTGAGATGGGCACAATCCCGTGGGAGCGAATTCATTCGCGAAGAGGCAGGTACATCCGCAGGAGTTGCGTGCTTAGAAATGCCGTCTTCCCGAATGAATTCGGTCCCACAGGATTTTGGTCTAAAGGTAAAACATCCCCAACAGAAACGCATTTCAACTGCGGATTGATCCAGCCAATCAAGCCTTGGCAATCTCCGGCGCCAGCAACCACTCGGCGCTGTCATTCCAGACGTCCATATGAGTGATCTTGCCGTCGCGCACTTCAAAGCGGTCCAGATAACGATTGCCGGAAAAGCTGCTGCCATCCGGCCATTCGCCGTACAACGTGCCGTTGGAATACACCACAGTGTGGTCACCGCGATCCATCCAGTCGAAATTGCCCAAGGCCTTCTTGACCCACGCATAACGCGAGCCGTTGAACGCGGTAATGGCCTGCGGACTAGGCATGACACGCCCGCCGGTGAAGGTGATTTTCACGTCGTCACTCATGAAGGTCGCAGCCCGAACCGGATCCGGGGCCATGGACGCCTCAAGGAAATTGCTAACAATCTGTACGTCTCTGTTTATTTCCGACATCACTGAATCTCCTGACTCACGGGTTAAGTAAATGGCCTGAACGCCTCGACATGGTGCAGATCGCCTTAATTTGGCGCGTAAATACGGGGCGCTCCAAATAAAAACCGGCGTTTCGAAGGCCGTTATGACTGGCATCCTACTTGCTAGCAATAAATATGCAACTGCTAGCAATCAGGAGAACACACTATGGCCATCCGGCTTCCAAACCTGCAACGTCTGCTGTTTCCCGTGGCTGCGGCAGTCACACTCAATATGGCTATGTTCGGTGGCGCGCAAGCCGCTGAACCGCCGATCAAGGTTGGCCTGGTGGCTGCCCTGTCCGGCCAGTCAGCCAAATCCGGCGAAGCCCTGAGCCGTGGCCTGACCATGGCGATCAATGAAGTAAACGCCAAAGGCGGCGTATTGGGTCGTCAACTGGAGCTGGTGCGCCGCGACGACGAAAGCAACCCGTCCAAAGGCATGCTGGCGGCACGTGAGCTGGTCCAGCGGGAAAAAGTCACCGTATTGTTTGGTGGTCTCGATACGCCGGTGTCTCTTGCAATTGTGCCACTGGCCAACCAGATGAAAGTGCCGTTCATGGGCATCTGGGCAGCCGGTACGAAGATCACCGAAAACGGCGCTGCTGATAACTACGTGTTCCGGGTTTCGGCAGTCGACGAGCTGGTAGACGAAGCGCTGGTGAAATACGGCGTCGATAACGGCATGAAAAAGCCCGGCATGATCCTCATCAACAACCCGTGGGGCGAGTCCAACGAGGCCGGCTTCAAGCGCGCCCTGGAAAAACGCGGCATGGCCAACGCCGGTGTTGAACGCATTCAGGACAGCGATCTGGACGTAGTACCGCAACTGACCCGCCTGAAAAACGCCGGTGCCGACACCTTGCTGATGGTCGGTAACGTTGGCCCATCGGCGCAAGTGGTCAAATCGCTGGATCGCATGGGCTGGGACGTGCCGGTGGTTTCCCACTGGGGTCCGGCCGGTGGTCGTTTCGGAGAACTGGCTGGCCCGAATGCCTCCCGCGTGCATTTCATCCAGACCTACGTGTTCACCGAGCACAACAGCCCTAAAGGCGATGCTTTGCTCGCAGCGCTGAAAACCGCTTACCCACAAATCAAAACCCTGGCCGACGTGACGCCTGCGGTGGGCATCGCCAACGCCTATGACGCGCTGCATCTGGCTACGCTGGCCATCGAAAAAGCAGGCAACACCGATGGCAAAGCCGTGCGCGATGGCTTTTACGCCATTAGCGAATACGACGGCCTGATCAAGCACTACAAGCAGCCGTTCACGGTGCAGAAACACGACGCACTGGGTCCGGACGACTATCTGTTCACGCACTTCGTCAACGACCAGATCGTACCGTTGAAGCCTTAAGGAGTCGCCATGTTCACCGCCGCCATTGTCACCGGCCTCGGCCTGGGCAGCATGTACGCGCTGCTGGCGTTAGGTTTTCACCTGACCTACGTCGTCTCGCGCACCGTCAATTTTGCCCAGGGCAGCGCCATGATGGTCGGCGCGGTGCTGGGTTACACCTTCTGCATCACCTGGGGCTGGTCTCTGTGGCTGGCCCTGCCACTGACGCTGATTCTCTGTGCGCTGTATGGCCTGGTGATAGAGCGCTGGCTGGTGCGGCCGTTCCACAGCCGTGGCTCACAGGCCTGGCTGATGGCGACGGTGGCAGGCGGCATTCTGGTGGACAACCTGGCGCTGTTTACCTTCGGCAAAGAGCCTCGTCAGTTCGAGAGCAGTCTGGTCAACCTCAACGTCGAACTGTTCGGCAGCAGCGTCGGTGCGTTGCAGCTACTGATTCCTCTGGCGGGGGCAACAATTGCCCTTGCTCTCTATCTGGTGCGGCGCTACACCCGACTGGGCAAGGTACTGGAAGCCTGCGTGCAAAACCCGCGGGCAGCGATGTTGATGGGCATCAATGTCAATCGGGTGGTGGCGATCGCGTTTGCTGTTTCTACCGTATTCGCCGCGGTAGCAGGTTTGTTGATTGCGCCGCTGTTCAGCGTCAACGCCGAGATGGGCATGCTGTTCGGACTGAAAGCTTTTGCGGTGGCGATTCTGGGCGGCATCGGAAGCGCCGGTGGTGTGTTTGCAGCCGGTCTGCTGTTCGGTCTGGCTGAAGCCTTGATCACCCTGTATTTCGGCTCCGCCTTCACCCAGATATTCACGTTCGCGCTGGTCATTGTTGCCCTGGCGATTCGTCCCAACGGCCTGTTCGGCAGCAAGGCTCTGGTGAAAGTATGAGAGATATCAAAACCCTCGCAGCTCCGGTTTTCATCGGGCTACTCGCGGTCGTATGTGGCGTTATGGCGTTCACACTGGACAGCTATTCCCTGCTGGTCTTTACCCTCTGCGCTCTGGCGGCCGTAGTGGGTGTCGGCCTGAATATTCTGATTGGCCTGAGCGGGCAAATTTCATTCGGCCACATCGCGTTCTATGCCATTGGCGCGTACGTGTCGGCATTGCTGACCATGGCCGGTTGGCCGCTATGGCTGGCGTTGCCGCTGGCGGGCATCGTGGCTGGCTTGATTGGCGCCCTGTTGGCGATCCCGGCACTGCGGGTCAGTGGTCCCTATCTGGCGATGATCACCATTGCCTTTGCGTTCGTGGTGCATCACAGCCTGATCGAATGGCGTGACGTGACCGGTGGTTCGAATGGTCTGATGGGTATTCCGCTGCCGGAATTTGCCGGTCTCGATCCAGCGATACTGCTCGCGCTGTTGGCTGGGGCGTTGATGATCGGCGCATTGCTGTTCTATCAGCGCCTGAGTCACAGCACCTGGGGCAAGGCCATGCGCGCCGTGAAGGCGTCTGAAATTGCCGCGCGCTCGCTGGGTTTCAATCCGGTTCTGAGCAAAACCCTGGCCTTCGCCGTTTCCGCCGCGTTGACCGGTTTGGCAGGTGGCCTGCTTGCGCCCCTGCTGATGTTCATCAACCCGGAATCCTTTCCGTTTTCCCAATCGATCCTGTTCGTCCTGGCGGTGATCGTCGGTGGCAGCGGTATGCTGTTCGGCCCATTGATTGGTGCTTTGCTGATCGTGCTGGTGCCGGAACTACTGTCGGACTTCGCCGAATACCGCCTGCTGATTTTCTCGGTGCTGTTGCTGCTGGTGCTGTGGGTCGCGCCGAACGGCTTGCTGGGTGCCCTCGCCCGTCGCTGGATCAAGCCGACCCGGTTGTTACCGCCCACCACGATCAACACCCAACGCATTGCCGCGCATCTGCAAAGCCGCGGTCCGTCAACCGGTTTGCGGGTGACCGATATCGGCATTCGCTTCGGCGGTGTACAGGCGGCGCAACACGTCAGCCTGCATGCGCCTGCCGGAAGCATCACCAGCATCATTGGCCCCAATGGCGCGGGCAAAACCACCGTGCTGAACATGATCAGCGGGTTCTATGCCCCGGACAGCGGGCAGATCGAACTGCAACAGCCACTGGCCGGTTTACCTGCCTGGAAAAGCGCCCGAGCCGGTATCGCCCGCACCTATCAGACCACCCTGCTGTTCGGCGAGATGTCGGTGCTGGATAACCTCTTGGTGGCGATGCAGAAAGGTCGCCTCGGCCTGCCCTTCAGCCTGTCGACCGCCGAGCAACGCAGCCTCGCGCTGGACCTGCTGGCGCTGGTGGGTTATCGCGGCGAAGTGAACATAGCTGCCGAGGACTTGCCCCACGTCGACCGTCGTCTGGTAGAAATCGCCCGGGCGCTGGCGACCGCGCCTGCGGTGCTGTTGCTGGATGAACCGGCTGCGGGCCTGAGCCGCCGCGACACCGACGACCTGGCGGCGCTGCTGCGCAAGCTTGCGGATTTTGGCCTGACGGTAATCCTCGTCGAGCACGACATGTCGCTGGTGATGGCAGTGTCCGAGCACCTATTGGTGCTGGATGCCGGCAAGCCCATCGCGTCGGGGCCTCCCGCCGAAATTCGCCAGAACCAGCAGGTGATCGCCGCGTATCTGGGCGGCACCGATTATCAGGCAACGCCACGGGATCAGGCCTGGGATGGCAGTCGCGATGCGCGGCTTTACGTCAAAGATCTGGTCATCGACTACGGCGCCGCGGCAGTGGTCAACAAAGTCAATTTACTGGTCAACCCCGGCGAGCTTGTGGCGATTCTGGGTGCCAACGGTGCGGGCAAATCCAGCATCCTGCAATGTCTGGCGGGCCTGCATCGGGCGACCGAGGGCAGCATTTTGCTGGACAACGAAAGCATCGAACAGGCCAGCGCCAGCAGCATCGCTGGCAAAGGTCTGGCCTTGGTGCCGGAAGGTCGTCAGGTGTTCCCGTATCTGAGCGTGCGCGACAACCTGTTGCTAGGCGGTTACTCCCGACGAGAAGCGTTTGATGCCGAAGCTGAAATCGAAGCGATCCTCAAACGCTTCCCGCGTTTGCGCGACCGTATCGATAACCCGGCGGGCATGCTGTCCGGTGGCGAACAACAGATGGTCGCAGTGGGACGCGGGCTGATGGCCAAACCGAAAATCCTGCTGCTGGACGAGCCGTCTCTGGGCTTGTCACCGGCCATGATCGGCGAGCTGTACGACGCACTCGCCGCCCTGCGCGATGAAGGCGTCACTATCCTGCTGGTAGATCAAATGGCCAACCTCGCGCTGCAGGTTGCTGACCGCGCTTACGTGCTTGAAACCGGCCGCATCATAAAATCCGCCAGCGCCGCCGAGTTGCGTGACGACAAGGAGCTGGCTGCGGCGTATCTGGGTGAAAGTGCTGATAGCGCCAGTGCCAATAGCGTTCGAGGAGTGAGTGTATGACCGCACTGAAGATCATCAATGTGCGGCTGGGTGAAGCCGACACTGATACCGTGCTCTATGTGGAGAATGGCCATTACGTTGAGGCATTCAGCCCATCAATCATCGACTGGGAGACACTCGATTTACAGGGTCGCCTGCTGATGCCAGGCCTGATCGAAACCCATATCCATCTGGATAAAGCCTGCATCATGCAGCGCTGTCATTTGCACGAAGGCACCCTTGCCGAGGCAGTGGCGCAAACCCGTTCCGCCAAGGCGGAATTCACTGAAGAAGACGTGTACCAACGCGGTGCGCAGGTGCTGGATAAGGCGATCCTGCAAGGCACCACTCACATGCGCACCCACGTGGAGCTTGATCCGCAAATAGGCCTGACCGGCTTCAATGCCATTCGCCGCTTGCAGGCTGACTACGCCTGGGCGATCAGCCTGGAAATCTGTGTGTTCCCCCAAGAAGGCCTGCTGAATAATCCGGGCACGGAAGCATTGTTGTGCGAGGCGCTGGAGAAAGGCGCGACGGTGCTCGGCGGCTGCCCGTACATGGACAGCGACCCGGACGGGCAGATCCAGCGTCTGTTCGAACTGGCAGTCAAATACGACTGCGATCTTGACCTGCACCTGGATTTCGATCTGAATCCGGAAGGCATGACGGTCATGGAAGTCGCGCGCTGCACGCAACTGCATGGCTGGGCAGGACGCGTGACCATCGGCCATGTGACCAAGCTGTCGACACTCCCCAAAGAGCAAATGACCGTGCTGGGCCTGCACCTGGCCAAGGTCGGCGTGCAAGTGACCTGTCTGCCGTCCACCGATCTGTTTCTGATGGGCCGTGAGTCGTTTCACAACAAGCCTCGCGGGCTCGCGCCGCTGGAACATCTGCACGCCTGCGGCGTGACGTGCTCGGTATCCACCAACAACATCGGCAACCCGTTTACGCCGTACGGCGACGCCTCGCTGATCCGTCAGGCCAACCTGTTCGCCAACGTCAGCCAGATGGGCACCGTGCCGCAATTGCTGCAATGCCTGGCGTGGGTGTCCAGCGAATCAGCACGCATGCTGCGTTTGACCGATTACGGTTTGCTACCCGGATGCCGAGCCGACTTCATCGTCTTCGACGCCCCCTCGCCTGCGGCAGTGGTTGCCGAGATCAGCGCGCCGTTGATGGGTTTCAAGGGTGGGCGACGGACGTTTAGCCGACCGGTTGGGGTGTTGCTGAAGCCGGATAATTAGGCATGCTGTACGCATAACCCTGTGGGAGATACCCCGGTGTCCATGACACCACGCTGTCGCGCAGCAAACACGGGACCTGTAGGAGTGAGCTTGCTCGCGATTCGATCTGTTGGTCGATGAATATATTGCCTGTGCTGAAGCTATCGCGAGCAATGTGGATCGCCACCCCGGTCACTCCTACAGAAAATGCATTCCAAATCATGTAGTTATTTCTTGTTTGATAGGAGCAGAGCTTGCTCGCGACAAGGCTGGACGAGGTTCACTTTAGATCGCGTTCAGTCTTATCGCGAGCAAGCTCTGCTCCCACAGGTTCTGCGCCACGCAGGATCTTTTCGCGATGACGTTGGACTGATCTTCTCAATCACTCAACGCCTGCCGCAGGTTGAATTCCTCCGGCGCGCTTTCCTCCAGAGCAAGCTGCCCCTCCAGCTCGTCCAGGTGTTCAAGCATGACCGCCACGGCGCGCTCGTTATCGCCGTTTTCCAGCGCGGTGATGATTTCCTGATGCTCGTCCGACGCGCAGGACGGCACGTCATTACGCTGATAAAGCGCCACGATCAGTGAGCTGCGCACCATAAGGTTGGCGAGGATGTCACTCAGCACGGTGTTGCCGCTGATCTCGCCGAGCATCAAGTGAAACTCGCTCAACTCCCGCACGATAGCCCGACGGTCCGTATCGTTGGTGGCCTTGCGTTCATTGTTCATGTGCGTCGCAATCCGCTGACGCTGCTTGCGCATGATTGCTGGAGTGATGCCCTCCACAATCGCACGTTCAATGGCGCGACGCGCACTGAAAATATCCCGGGCTTCCTTGGCAGTAGGCTGGGCAACCATGGCGCCACGGTTGGCCTCGATGGTCACCACCTTCTGCATCGCCAGACGCTGCAGCGCCACCTGCACATGGTTGCGGTTGGCTTGCAAGGTCTCGACGATTTGCGCTTCGATCAGTCGCGTGCCGGGTGGCAGACGATGTTGGGCGATAGCCTTGAACAACGCATCGACGATACGTTGCACCTCAAGCTGTTTGGCAGTGACAGTGCTCAGGCCCATCCTTTCCTCTATTTTCAAAACGCTTGGCGCCATCGCAGCAGGTCTGCCAGTGGCGGGCAATCTGCGGCATTATCCGCCAGCCGCACGACACCGGCAAACCCCGTGTGCAACGGGTCGGGCGATCAGTTGGGCTGCCCCAGCGCGAGGCCTTCGCCACGCGGATCATGCATGGCGCTGCGACGTCCCGTTTCATCAATCGCGATGATCCCGGCGTGACCGGTCATGGGGCTGCGTGCCGGGATGATTTCCACTTCATGACCCAGCGCGCCAAGCCCCTCGACCGTCGCGGCACTCATGTCGCCTTCCAGCTTCAGATTGTCAGTGCTGTCGAAGAAGCTGCGCCCCAGCAGGAAGCGCGGCGTCTCCAGCGCCAGATCAATCGGTTGCTGATAGTCGACCAATTGCGTGGCCAGAACCATTTGCGTCTGCGGCTGACCGTCGCCGCCTTGGGTGCCGAAGAACCAGCGGCGACCGTCATCGGCCAGATAGCAGGACGGGTTCAACGTGTGCGCCGGACGCTTGCCCGGTGCCCAGCCGTTGACATGGTTGGCATCAGCGTTGAAACCGGCAGCGCGGTTCTGCCACAGCACGCCGGTATCACCGAGGATGCAGCCCGAACCGAAATCGTGAAACAGGCTCTGGATCAGGCATGCGGTTCGCCCCTGAGCGTCGGTGGCAGCCATCCAGATGGTATCGGCAGGTCGACCCGGTTCATTCCAGGGTGCGGCACGCTGATCGTCGATGGCGTCTGCGTAGGCCTTGATTTGCGCATCCTCAAGGCTTGCAGCGAAATCCCACGCGGTGCTCAACGGATCGCACAGCTGTGCATTACGCCGCAGCAACCCCTGCTTAATGGCTTCCACCAGATAGTGGTAATACTGCGCGCTGCCGTTGTCCACGTGCGCCAATGGCTTGTGTTGCAGTGCGGCCACCGCCTGCAAGGTGTAGAGCCCCTGACACGGCGGCGCCACGTTATAGAGTCGACCCTGACGATAACGCACCGAAATCGGCGCAACTTCAGGCGCCCGGGTGGCCGCCAGATCCGCCGCCGTCAGGCCACAACCAAGCCGGTCAAACGCCGTACCGAATGCCTCGGCCAACTCCCCTCGATAGAAGTCCTCGACGCCATGCCTGGCCAGGTGACGCAGGGTATTGGCCAGTTCCGGCTGGCGCAGGGTGTCGCCCTCGCCCATCCAGCGGCCATCGGTCTTGCACAGGCGATGCAGGTCCGGTAGCTGCTCGATGAGGGGTTGACGCAAGGTCTGCCAGAACAATTGTGATTGTGAAACAAGCGTGCCTTGATCCGCCATCGTGGCAGCGTCTCCGAGCAAGTCACCCCAACCCAGCGTCGACCCCCATTCATGGCGACTGATGTTCGCTGCGGTCTGCCAACTGGCCAGGGCGCCCGCAGTGCTCGCTACCGAGGCCGGACCGCGCACGGTTATCTTCCCGCCCTGAGGCATATGCTGACCGGCCCGACCGATCCCCACGATGGTGCGCACCTTGCTGTCGTGGATCATCCATAGCGCATCGCCGCCCAGCCCGGTCATGTGCGGAAACACCGCTGCAAGCATCGCGCTGGCGGCCAGCATCGCATCGATGGCCGTGCCCCCGGCATCGAGAATGCGCAGCCCGGCGGCGCTGGCTTCGGCGTGAGGCGTACAGATGACGGCGCGAGTTGAGGTGGCGATCATGATCAAAGGCTCTCTATTTTTGCTAGCTATCAATAGTTTTATTGTTAGCAAAGCAAGAAATGTGCCTTGGGGCGGTGATGGTATTTGACCGGCTAGTGGAGAACCTTGTGGGAGCAGAGCTTGCTCGCGATAGGTTGACGCGGTTTACGTTAGATTGTGTCCAGCCTCATCGCGAGCAAGCTCAGCTCCCACAACCACAACCACAAGGCATCATCGTCAAGGCTAGACCGCCGCAGCCTGCGCCCTTCTCATGCTCCACATCGCAACCACAGCGATCAACGCAACAATGGCGCTGAATAACTCACCCACATGACGCAGACCAAACACCGGCACGCTGACCCCGACGGCGATCACCGGCAATGACATGGACAGGTACAGCACCACAAACAGCGCTGACGCGACCGCCGCTTTCTGATGCGCAGGACTGGCGGCAGTCACCGCGCCCATACCGGCGCGGAACACCATGCCCTGGCCGATACCTGCGGTGATGCCGGCGACGATCAGCAACAGCATCTGCTCGGTCGCGATACTCAGGCCAAGGGTCAGCATGCCGAGAATCAGCGCAACGCAACCCAGGGTCATGTGCTGGCGGGACGGCAACCATTGCAACAGTGCCTGACCGACTACCGATGCGGCGAAGAACGAGCCGACCACAGCACCGATCACGATGCCGCTGGATTGCTCCATGACCTGACGCATGATCGACGGCACCATGCTGGTGAACAGCCCGGCAACGCTAAAGCCTGCCAGCCCGGCGATGGCTGCCGGAATGAACAGGCCGCGCACTTCGGCGGGAATCGAAGGCCGCATGACCCGCAAGCGTGGCACCTCCGGACGCTTGACCGTTTCCCGGGCAACCATAACGCCCACCAGGGCAATCGCCAGAAACCCCAGGTGCAGCCAGAACACCAGTTGCAGTGGATGCGGTAAATGCTGAGACGTCAGACCCGCCAGCAAAGGCCCCAGCCCGAGACCAAACATGTTGGCAGCCGTCGCCACCAGCGTGGAGCGCCTGCTCCAGGACTTCGGGGCCAGCTCGATGACAGCCACCGTGGCGGTGCCGGTCATGATCCCGGCGGAAAACCCGGAAAACAGTCGGCCCAGCAACAGGCCACCAATGGAATCGCAATACAGGAAAATCACCGCACTGATCGCCCCCATGACCAGACCGGCACACAGCATAGGACGACGCCCGACCTGATCAGACCAACTGCCCACCGCCAGTAAAGCGGCGATGACTCCAGCGGCATAGATCGAGAAAATAAGCGTCACCCAGGTTTCACCAAAGCGCATCTGCTGCTGGTAATAGATATACAGCGGGGTTGGCAATGTCGTGCCAACCATGACGATCAGCAATGCGCAGGCCACCAGAATGAAATCTCTGCTGGAAGATGAAACAGGCTTGGTCATGCAGGTCGTCCGGTGAGGAATATCGTGGTCATGCGTCCGGTATCAAAAACCGGGGCAGCCATAGTACAGAGGGGTGGGCAGGATATGCAGCGAAGGTTTCAAGAAATTTCATATCGGTAGCTTGGCCTGCAAACACGATTCCCGTGCAGACTGTGTGAAAACTACTGCGCTACGTCTACACAGTCTGCGTGGGAGCGAATTCATTCGCGAAGGGGCCGTTACAGACAATAGATATTCAGTGTCTGACAATCAGTCTTCCCGAATGAATTCGGTCCCACAGGGGAAGTGGCGCCTAAAAAATTGCAGGCCAATACAAAGTCAGGCAGTTGCTTTCCCTCTCGCCATTATTCCTTACGAAAGAAAAACGTCACTTGCCCCAACTCCACACCCAGCTTGCTCATGTACGAGCGATTGGCCAGGGTCTTTTCGTCCAGCAGGTACATCCAGTCGTCGAAGTGCACTTTGTACGTGGTGCCGTCTACCGGAAGATTCAGCACGTAACGCCAGTGAAAGGCATTGCCGGACACTTCACCGAAAGCCTTGCCGTCGACATCCCCTGCTGTGCCCGTCCAGCGGCCTGGCCCATCGGGAAGAAGCGTCCATACCCGGGTTTCTTTTTTACCGTCGCTGTAGGTGAAGTCTTCGTGCAGGATCAACGCGTCGCCTTCGCTGCGACCATTGATCACCACATCCATGCGTTTGGTGACTTCCCCGGAACGCTTCTGGAAGATGCCCTGAGCCACTACGCGGCCGTTGAAATACTCTCGCAGATCCAGCTTCGGGGTTTCCTGACTGTACTGCTTCACGTCCACGCCGCTGCAGGCAGTCAAACCGATACATGCAGCGATGATCATGGCCTTCAACATAGTCCAGCTCCCAGCAGAGAAATGAGTTATTTACGTGCCCCACCCATCAGTTGCTCACGCAGCTCGGGGTTGCGGGTTTTCGGGCTTAGCCAGATATCAAAGAATGCTTTTGCAAACTGCGGATCCTGTACAACATGCTGCAGCTTGTCACCGACGTAAAACCGCGCTTCGCGGCCAGGGAAATACACCCCGGTGATTTTCATGCCCTCTTCAACATCGACAAACGCCTGGGCCATTTGCTCACGCCAGGCGACCAACTGCTTCTCGGGGATCGGCTTCGGTGAGGTACGCTTGATCTCGACAATGCTGGCCTCAACCAGATCATCCTGGGAAATCGTCCGGTGATAAGTCAGCTCCAGTGCAAACGGCTGATCAGCCTTCAGAGGCTTGCCAGCACTCAGCAATCGCGCAGTGTAGACACGGAAGCCGAACACGCGCAGATCGCCCCCGCCGATGACCTGTGCATTGGGCAACGCCTCCTGCCAGGACGCGCTCGCCACTTGGCTGACCACCTGACTGAACAGCAGAAAAACCACCAACCAAAGTCGTGCCATACAATGCCTCTCGTCTGGATCTTCAGGGCAAGACCAAAAAAGGGTCAGCAACCCGGTGCAAGGTCAAAGACCACAACAACACCGGGAAGCTGACCCTTCAGACTTAAAAGCTATACGACGAATATCACTTTGTACAATTTTTAGTGAAGTTTTTATTCAAACGCCTGATTGCTGAGCGCGCCCTGTTCACGCCTCCTTGTAAACCGGCTCGCCCAGATTGAGCATCAAACGATTGGCCCAGGCGAAAATCGAAATCGCGTGGATCAGGTCCAGAATCTGCGCATCATCCAGACCTTGCGCACGCAGCGGCTGGATGTGTTCAGCACCCAGCGCAGCCGGATCAAGGGTCAGGTCGATGGAAAAACGCACGATGGCCTTTTCCCGCTCTGTCGTCCCGGCCGTTTCAGGATCCGTGAATATCTCGGCAATCACGTCGTTGCGCTTGGCCAGTTGCTCAAAGCGCTGGGCATGCACGGAGGCGCAGTACACGCACTGATTGATACGGGAAACCACGGTGCTCGCCAGTTCACGCTCGGCGCGCGACAAACCACCGGGGGCGTACATGATGGCGTTGAAAGCCAGAGAACGCTGGCGCAGCACTTCGGGCTGATGCGCCAGGGTCAGGTAATAATCGGAGACCTTGGCCTGCGGATGACTCTCCTCCAGCACAGCCACTTGCTCGGGTGTTGCGCTGTCCAGCTTGATGGTCGGCAGCCAGGCTTTCCAGCCCAGTACTTCGCTTGTGAAACCGTTGATACGGATAGGCTCACTCATCACGCAACTCCTGCGGCTGACAACGCGGCAAGGCCTGCCGCCAGGCGAATCTGGTAAGACAGGTAGGCAATCAACTGTGCGAGCACCACGATTTCTGCGGTGGACAATCCGGCTTGCTGCAGCACATGCAACGCCTGCTGATCACCTTCCACCGGGCGCTCGATCAGGGTGCGGGTGAAACCAAGAATGGCCTTCAAGCGAGGGTCCGTCAGGCGCTCAAGGGCCGCAAAATCTAATGCGCCGATCAGCAATGGATCGACGCTCAACGCCCGCAACTGCTCCTTGTAGTAATCAGCCAACAACGGGCTGGGCGTCAGACGGCTGGCGAAATAGGCCACCAGCAGGCGCTCATTCAGGGACAGATTATTCTCAAGATGCGGGTCAAAAAACTGCGCGTGGCTGCCCTGAGTAGCGGCCAGCACTTTGTCACGGGCATGACGAACCTGATGCAGATGCGTGCCGGGCGTCAGGCCCAGCAAATCATCCAGCACATCCGGCGATTGAGCGGTGGAATTCATCACAAATCCTCTGATTGCATCGGGCTGATGCCTGTCGCCCGCAAGGCGTCAGGCTCAGGGTTTCAAGACTTCAAGGCAGTTTGGTAACCATACTGGCGGCGGTACGGTCGCTGACCAGAGGCTCAACTTTCAGGTCTTTACGCGCAGCCCAGATGTTCTGGTAGTGGAACAGCGGGATGATGCCGACATCGTCAGTCACGACCTTCGCAGACTCTTCCAGAATGGCCCGGCGCTTGGCTTCGTCGAACTCTGCGGTGGCTTTGGTCAATGCCTGATCCACCAACGGGTTGCTGTAGTGGCCCCAGTTGGAAGCGCCCAGGCCCTTGGTGCTGTCGACGGTGGTCAGGATGTTGGTCAGCGCATAAGCCGCTTCGCCAGTGCCGTTACCCCAGCCAATCACACTGATTGCCAGTTCGTTCTTGTTGGCCTTACCGGCGTAAACCGCCCAGGGCAGCACTTCCAGCTGCACCTTCACGCCAATCCGCGACCAGAATTGTGCAACGGCCTGCATGGTTTCCGGGGCTTGCGGGTAACGGTCGCCCGGTACATGCACGGTCAACTGGAAGCCGTCCGGGAAGCCAGCTTCCTTTAGCAGCTCCTTGGCCTGTTTCGGGTCGTACGGGATGTTTTTCAGGTCTGCGTTGTAGCCAAAGGTATTGGCTGGCATCCACTGGTTGGCCTCGGTCACGGTGCCTTGCATGATGCGCTCGACAATTGCCTGACGATTGATCGCCAGCGACAACGCCTTGCGTACCTTCACATCGCGCAGCGGGTTTTGCTCAAGAGGTTTGCCCGCGTTGTCACGGATAAACTCGTTCGGGCCTTCGCGGAAGCTCGGTTGAACAATCAGCGCACGCAGACCGGAGTAAGCGTAAACCTTCACATTCGGGCTTTGGCGCAGGCGCGCCACGTCAGTTGGCGAAACCTTGTCGATCACGTCCACATCACCCGCCAGCAAGGCTGCGGTGCGGCTCGCGGCATTGGCGATGTAACGATAATCAACGCTGTCCCACAGCGGCTTCTCGCCCCAGTACTCGTTGTTGCGCTCGAAAATCGTGCGGTCGCCCGGCACGAAGGACACGAAACGATAAGGCCCGGTGCCGACCATTGCTTTGCCGGAGTTGTAATCGGCGCTCGCAGCGCCTGCTCCCACATGGCGGCTGACGATGTAGATCGAATCGACGTCCGGCAGCAGGTTGGCGTTAGGTGAACGGGTCTTGATGATGAGGGTGTGAGCATCCTTGGCCTGGATTGACTCGACAGTCCGCATGGCGCCCGCATAGGACGCGACGGAGCCGGGTACGGCGCGGGCACGCTCGAAGGAGAACACGAAATCATCGGCGGTCAGCGGTTTGCCGTCCTGCCATTTGACGTCGTCGCGCAGGCTGAACTCCCAGGTCTTGTCGTCCAGCACCTTCCAGCTTTTGGCCAGGCCCGGCAGGGTCTTGTCATCGTGACGATTGACCAGCGATTCGAAGGCATGCAGCGCTACCGACCGATCCCCGGCGTAGTTGTTCAGTTGCGGATCGAGGGACGAGACCGGGTCGGCGTACCCGATACGCAAGGCTTCAGCCGAGGCACTGCCGCCAGCCAGAATCAGGGCCGAGGCCAACAGTGAACGAACAAGAGGTTTCATGTGTTGTTTCCTTGTACGCAATGGCAATAAGAAAGACGGACGATCAAGCGTCCGTTCAGGCTGTTTCGTTGAGGTGGCAAGCGCTCAGGTGGTTCGGCGAAACCTCCCTGAGCGGTGGAACTTCCACGCGACAGCGCGCCATGGCGTGCGGGCAACGAGGATGGAAATGACACCCGGCAGGCGGGTTCAGCGGGCTGGGGATTTCCCCTTTGATCGCGTCATAACGGGCACTGCGAATATCGAAACGCGGGATCTGAGCCAGCAAGGCCTGGGTGTAAGGATGATTGGCACGACTGAATAGATCGTCAACGTCGGCGCTCTCCACGACCCGGCCCAGGTACATGACCACCACGCGATCGCAAAGATGCTCGACCACGCCAAGGTCATGGCTGATGAACAGATAGGTCAGACCCAGCTCGTCGCGCAGGTCCATGAACAGGTTGAGAATCTGCGCCTGAATCGAGACGTCCAGTGCCGCCACTGATTCATCGCACACCAGCAGTTCAGGTTGCACCGCCAACGCACGAGCGATACCGATTCGCTGCCGCTGGCCGCCACTGAACTGATGCGGATAGCGCTGACGCAACTGCGGGCTGAGCCCGGCACGTTGCAGTTGGGCGCTGACGTAATCGTCGAATCCGGCCTTGTCGGTCAGGCCGTGCAGCAACGCGCCCTCCCCGACGATCCGGTCCACGCGAAGGCGCGGGTTGAGGCTGGCGGACGGGTCCTGAAAGATCATCTGAATTTTCAGCCGTGCCGCCTGACGCTCTTCGCTGGTGAAGTCTTCAATGGACTTACCGTCGATGGAAGCCGTACCGGAAGACACCGGCAGCAAGCCCGCGACCATTCGGCCGAGGGTCGACTTGCCACAGCCCGACTCGCCCACCAAGCCGACCACTTCGCCACGCACAATGCGCAGATCAACCCTGTCGACAGCGTGAGTCACCGAGGTCGGCCGAGTCAGTTGCAGGCGCTGCATGAGATGTTGCAGTCCGGTGTCGGGACTGGCTTTGCCGAATGTCTTACTGACATCGCGCAGCTCGATGATTGGCGTCGATTCATTGCTCATCGGCGGCTCCCGGATGAAAACAGCGGACCAGTCGGCCCGGCTCTATCGCTTGACTGGGCGGATCCTGCTCGCACACCGAAGTGGCTCGATTGCAACGCGCAGCGAAGGCACAGCCCGCGGGCATCGACAGCAGATCCGGCGCCATGCCCGGAATCTGCCGCAGGCGCTGACCGCGCTTGTTACGGCTCGGCAAGCTGTCGATCAGACCTTGGGTATAAGGGTGTTGTGGACGATCCAGTACTGCAGCCACCGTGCCTTGCTCAACGATGCGCCCGGCATACATCACCGCAATATCGTCGGCCAGACCGGCGACGACCGACAGGTCGTGAGTAATCCAGATCAGGGAAGTGCCCTGCTGGCGAACCAGTTTCTGCACTTCACTGAGGATCTGCGCCTGAATGGTCACGTCCAGCGCGGTGGTGGGTTCATCGGCAATGATCAGGTCCGGCGAATGCAGCAGCGCAATGGCAATTGCCACCCGCTGACGCATTCCACCAGACAGCTGGTGCGGATAGGCGCGCAGACGCTCATCAGGACTGGCGATACCCAATAGCGCCAAGGTGCGGCTGGCATGCTCACGAGCCTCGGCACGGCTCAGCGGCTGATGGGCTTGCACCGCCTCGATCATTTGCGTGTCGACTCGCAGTACCGGATTGAGGGTCATCATCGGGTCCTGAAAAATCATCGCGATGCGATTGCCTTGCAGGTGACGCAATTCTTTAGCCGACAAACGCGTCAGGTCCCGGCCTTGAAACAGCACTTCACCGCCGCTGATCCGCCCCGGCTCGTCCACCAGACCGAGAATCGAGAAGCCGGTCACCGACTTGCCGGAACCCGACTCGCCTACAAGACCCAGAATCCGCCCGGGCTGAATGGTCAGAGACACATCACGCACTGCAGGCAACACCCCGGCGCGGGTATAGAACGACGTACACAGGCCGCGCACATCCAAAGTCGGCTGTACGTTTGCCAAAGGCTCGGCAGAGATGTTTGGCAGGCTCATCGTTGCAACCTCGGGTTCAACACATCACGCAAACGGTCACCCACCAGATTGATGGCGACAATGGTTATCAGCAGCGCCAGCCCCGGATAGAAACTGATCCAGTACTCGTCGCTGAGCATGTACTGAAAGCCGTTGGCGATCAGCAGACCCAGCGAGGGTTCAGTGATCGGCACGCCCAACCCCAGGAACGACAGCGTCGCTTCCAGGGTGATCGCCCGGGCGATCTGCAACGCGCCGATAACGATCAACGGTGGCAGGCAGTTGGGCAGAATGTGCCCGACCACGATGCGCCACGAACCGATACCCTGCCCCCGCGCCGCATCGACGTACTCGCGGCGGCTCTCGGTCAGTGCCTGACCACGGGCGGTACGGGCGTAGTAGGCCCACTCGAGTACCACCAGCGTGAGCATCACATTGCCGACGCCTTTGCCCAGCCAGGCGAGAATCATCAGCGCCATGAGGATCACCGGGAACGACAACAGCAAATCCACCAGACGCATCAACAACGCATCGACCCAACCACCTGCATATGCCGACAACAAGCCAAGCATGGTGCCGAGTACTGCGGCGATGAGCGCGGAACCAATGCCGACCCACAGACTGATACGCAAGCCGTAAATAATCGCCGAGAGCAAATCGCGTCCCTGGCCGTCAGTGCCCAGCCAATAGGTATAACCGGCGTCGACGTTTTCCGTGCCCGGCGGCAGGCGCGCGTCCAGCACGTTGAGCTGCATCAGGTCGTAGGGGTTCTGATAGACAATCCAGGGTGCCAGCGCCGCAACACCGACAATAAAAACCAACACCAGCAAACCGAGCATGGCCGTCGGCGAGGTCTTGAATTCCGACATGCCGCGCCGCCATGGAGACTGCGCCTTGAAGGTTGCTACAGGAACCTGACTCATCGTTTGGCCTCCACACGCACACGCGGGTCGAGGAAGTAATACAACGCATCGACAATCAGATTGAGCACCACAAAAATCACCACAACCACCATCAGATAAGCCACCACCACCGGGCGGTCGAGCATATTGATACTGTCCAGAATCAACTTGCCTGCGCCGGGCCAGGCAAAGATGCTTTCGGTCACCACGGCATACGCGATGGTCGACCCCAGCTCCATGGCCAGCACCGTGACCAGCGGGATCATGGTGTTGCGCATCACATGCATGCACATCACCCGCACCGGCGACAGGCCTTTGGCCCGGGCAAACTTCACGTACTCCTGCGGCAGCACTTCACGCACGCCAGCACGGGTCAGGCGCAGCACCAGCGAGATCTTGAACAACGCCAGATTGAGTGCAGGCAAAATCAGGTGCTGCAAGCCGTCCAGGGTCAGGAAGGACCACTGGATACCGAACAGCTCGCGAGTCTCGCCGCGGCCACTGGCAGGCAGCCAGCCGAGCTTGATGGAGAACAGCATGATCATCATCAGCGCCACCCAGAATGCGGGTAGCGAAAAACCGACGATGCTGGAGGCCATCAACATGCGCGACAACGGGTGATCGGGATAGCTGCCCGCGAACATGCCCAGTGGCACGCCAAGCACAACGGCAAGAAACATCGCGCTGAAGGCCAGTTCAAATGTCGCGGGCAGGCGCTGCACGATCAGGCGCATGGCGTCTTCGTGGTAAACAAAGCTCTGGCCGAGATTGCCTTGCACCGCCCCCTTGAGGAACAGCAGATATTGCTGCCACAACGGCTTGTCCAGGCCCAGATGGGCGATGGCCGCGAGTCGTTCGGCCTGATTGAGGTCTTCGCCGACCAGAATATCCATCGGGTTACCAATGGCGTTCAGACCAATGAAAACCACCAGGGTCATCAGCAGTACCACCAGCAGCGACTGGCTCAGGCGACGCAGCAGCCAGCCGATCATCCGCGTAACTCTTGAGCCGTAGGCTCGCTGGCAACCCATTCATCACCGAGCAGCTCAGGTTCGGCGTAATTCTGCATGGCTGTAAAATGCAGCTCGATGTCTTCGTTGAACAACTGCCCTGCCAGGCCTTGAGCGAGACGCTTGGCGCCTTCGCTGATGGCCGGAATATCACCCGACACCGCGCCATAGCTCAGGGCTGCCGGGTAGTTGAAGCAATGAATCAGACCTATGCCCGGGCAAACGCCGGGGGTCTTTTCCTGAAATTCGAAGCACAAGCCCAGATCCGGCAGGTCCTCCAGCTCGTTATCCGGCTCGCCCCCTGGCGGTGTGAAGCTGTCGCTCCAGGCGCGGACATGCTGGGCGAAGCTGGCGAACTCGGGGCGCAACTGGAAGTTGGTGCGAAAGCCAGTCGCAAATACCAGAAAATCCACCTCGATCCGCGCCTTGGGCGTATCTAGCCACAGGCCGCCGGCCGGGTTCTGCTGAACGGCAACCACCGGGCTGTTCAACAGAAAGCGTGAGTTGGGTGAGCGGGAAACCCGCTGGGTGCTGCCACGTGGCGGCGGGACTTGCTGGGTGTTCAGGTATTTGCGGATCCGCCATTTCCAGGCATCCGGCAACCTCCAGTAACCATGAGTCATGCCCGGATTACCTGCGCCCTTGCCTTTGTTGACCCGTGGCAGTTCGGCCCGGCGAATCAGCAAATCGACCCGTTTCGCACCAGCTTCCAGCGCTGTAGCCGCGCTGTCCATGGCCGACGCACCACCACCGATCACGGCAACCCGATTGCCGACAAACCATTCATCCTGCAATCCATCAGACGAATGCGCCCAGAAATGTCGTGGTAAATCGTTGGCAAAATCAGGCACCCAAGGACCGCCCAGACCGTCGCGACCGGTGGCCAACACTACGTGGCGCGCGACAATGGTCTGAAGCTGCCCGGCATGCTGGATATCCAGCTCAACCAAACCATCAGCCCGAGGCTGCACACGGCTCACGCGATGCTCGTTGCGCACGTCCAGTTTGAGTGCCTTGCGATACCAGCGCAGGTATTCAGCCCATTGCAGGCGCGGGATCTTGTCCAGCGTATTCCACGCCTCCAGACCGAATTGCGCCTCGTACCAGGCTCTGAACGTCAGCGCAGGCAGGCCCAATGCGGGGCCGGTCAGTTGCTTGGGTGAACGCAGGGTTTCCATGCGTGCAGTGGTCGCCCACGGGCCTTCGAAACCGGCTGGCGACTGATCGTAAATGCGCGCGATCACGCCCATGTTGCGCAGCTCTGCGGCCAGCGCGAGACCAGCCATGCCGCCACCGATAATGGCCACATCCAGCACCGCCTGCCCGTCATTAACCCGTGGTTTTACCCAGGGCGCAGCAGGCAGATCCAGCCATTGCAAATCCTGCTGCAAGCGAGCTTCCAGCGCGGCAAGACCACTGGCGGTGTTCAAATCGGACATTTTCAATACTCGGCATTCGAGAAAAGGTGGTCACTTGCTATACAAGAAGCATTCCACACTCATACATTTTCGAATTCATGAGGCTTATGAATTCGGATAACGAATAGTAGAAGCCGTGGAATATTCCTTCAACGATGATTATTGAATATTGATATTCCATAAGGGTATTAGAGCAATCAGAACCCTGTGGGAGCCGGGCTTGCCCGCGATAAGGTTCAGGTAATCTGCCTGGCAGACCGCGGTGTCTGTATCGCGGGCAAGCCCAGCTCCCACATAGAAGCAGCATTCCAGATCAGGATGGAGTGAGGCAGGCGCACCGCCCCCACTCAGAACCTGCGGCTAACCCGCATAAATGCTCTGCAGCAAAGCGTCGTGCTCGCTCGGGTCATGCATGATCATTGATGGCAACAATGCCTGGGCGGATCTGGCGAGTTCTTCGACCAGCGCCACCGACACATCGGATAACGGGCTGGCGAAGGCAGAAATCAGACCGAAGAAGAACGGGATGTTGCACTCGATAGGTCGCACTACAACGCCATTGATCGGGACGCCCAATGCCGTGAACGGGTCAACCAGTGCGATTCCCAGGCCGACGCGTGCCATCTGCATGGCAACCAGCGAGGTGTTGGTGTCGAGCATATGCGGCGCCTTGCCACCGGCATCCTGAAACGCCTTGTCGATGCGGCGACGGAAACGGAACGGGTTGGACATGGTGATCAATGGATGTGCGGCCAGAACCTCCATGGACAGAACATCGTAACGAGCCAGTTCCGAGTCTGCGGGCAGCACGGCCACGCACGGCGACTCGCCGATCCAGTGGATGTCCAGACCACGATGTTCCAGCGGCAGGCTTACGGCTCCCAGGTCCATGGTCTTGGAAAGCACGGCCTGAACAACGTTTTCCGGAGACATGCTGTGCAGTTGAATGTGCTGTGGTTGCAGCGACTGTGGCAGCCGGGACAAGGCCAGCGGCAGCAAACCTGCCGCCAGCGCCGGGATGGCCACGAGCTTGATCTGGCGATTCTCGTCCTGAGCGATGTGCAAGGCGCGCTGGCGAATGTTGCGGATGCCGAGCAAGGCACTTTCAACCTCGGCGTACATCATGAAGGCTTTCTGGGTGGGCGTGACCTTCGGACCGCTACGCTCGAACAACGCAAAGCCGAGCTCTTGCTCCAGCTCCTGAATCACCCGGGTGACCGAGGGTTGTGAACGACCGAGCATTTTACCCGCTGCCGTGACACTGCCAGCCGACATAACCGCCGCGAACGCTTCCAGTTGCCGCAAATCCATAAACACGCCTTGTCATGAACGATGAAGATCAGATAATGCCCGGCGCTCATCCGCAACCGGAAACGGCCAAGCCTAACCTATCGAACAGAACAAGCCTACTTGGGGGCTCTAGAGCAAGATGTCGTCGGCCGGGTCAGTGATATCGAATGGTCGCCCTGGCTTTTATATAGTCGAAAATAAAAAGCCCTCTGAATACTTTCAGAGGGCGCGTGAGAACAACATACAGACCAGCACTTTTTATCAGTACTTTTAAAAAAACACTTATTACTAATGGTCCCGACGCGCCCTGTGGGAGCGAATTCATTCGCGAAGAGGCCGGAGCATTCATTACCTGTTTTTTGTCTGTTAAGCACTCTTCGCGAATGAATTCGCTCCCACAAAGAACTGCACCGACATCACATTAATACGAACGCTCAGCAATCCGCGCTTCAGGCTGACTCCACACATCCTGCAGCGTCTGCAGCACATCGCTCATGAACTGCTTGTCTGCGGCGGCCTTTTTGCCGACCCAGCCATGACCGCGGCGGTACATCGAGAGACGAGCGCGCAAGTTTGGGCGGCTGGCAATGAACTGCTCTTCCGGCACACCCGAGGCAAGAGGTTCAATACGCACTTCACCTTCTTCGCACACCCAAAGGATATGGTTATCGAGTGTGTCCTTGCGCGCAGCAAACAGCTCGGAAAGTTCCTGGACAGTGGGTTGGTTATTCAAGTTCATGTGTAACTCCTTGACCGCTTGTCATCAGATTAATTAGTGAGCTCGAACACATCATCAAATCGGCCAATTAATTCGTATCACTGCTGATGAACGAAACATGACACATCGTTCACTCGCCCGCAGAACCGGCCCCTGACTAGATGCATGTAGCCTTGATGAAAAGCTGCTACGCGGCAGGACAAACAACAGGAAGAAGTAGCGAAACATCGGAAACCAGCGGCAATCTGAACTGCAGTCAGCCACAAGCCTCATGAGGACGTATCGCCAGCATCAACTCGCCCTGAGACGACCATGCCAAGTCAGCTTCATCAATCTGCCTTGTGGGCAGCACACATCCGGGAACATCACGACGGCTCGTCGTGCATGTCAAGAACACCCTTTCCAACTCTCCCGATCAGGGAGACAGCTGCATAATGCAAGTCGAAAAGGCATGCGTCAATGATTATGTAGTGAATATTTTAGAGCACTACATATTTCTGATTCTGACCGGCCGGTCACGGCAACGCGGCGGCCGATCAGGTTTCGCGGGGAGTTGCCTCCAGCATGGCGTTGACTTTCTCAAGCAACGCGCCCAGCTGGAACGGCTTGATGATCATGTCCATGCCCTCGCCCAGAAAGCTCTGCCGGTCCACCGCGTTTTCGGCGTAACCGGTCATGAACAATACCGGCAAGTGAGGACGCCAGAGACGGGCCCGGTCCGCCAGCTCACGCCCATTCATGTGAGGCAAACCGACGTCGCTGAGCAACAGGTCAATCGACGTGTCGTTTTCAAGTAACGACAATGCCGTAGCGACGTCCCCTACCTGAGTGCAGCGGTAGCCGGTATCGATCAGCAGCTCGTTAACGAACATCCGCACTGATGCCGTGTCTTCCACGATCAGAATGTGCTGCCCCGCCCCCTCTCGCGGAGCAACAGGCGGCGCCTCCTCGACCGGCACGGACTCAATTCCGGCTGGCAGCATCAAGGTGACTTCTGTGCCGTGGCCCACTACGCTGCGAATGACTACGTCGCCTTGCGACTGCCGCGCGAAGCCGTAGATGGTCGATAGACCTAGCCCGGTGCCCTTGCCAATGGGTTTGGTGGTGAAGAACGGATCAAACACCTTATCAATGACACTGTGCTCGATGCCGATGCCGTCATCCTTTACCGACAGCGCCAGGTAAGCGCCATCCGCCAGCCTGGCATCGCCTTTGGAATGCGCAGCGAAGGTGGTGACCCGGATCGTTCCGCCGTTCGGCAGCGCATCCCTGGCGTTGATCACCAGATTGAGCAACGCACTTTCCAGCTGACTGCTATCCACCAGTGCAATGGCCGACTGCGAGGTGAGGTCCAGCGTCAACGCGATGCGCTTACCGATGGTGCGGCGCATCAGGTCTTCCAGCGAGCGGATATGTTTGTTGATGTCGATTGGCCGAGCGTCCAGCGGTTGCTGACGAGCGAATGCCAGCAATCGGTGGGTGAGCGCCGCCGCACTGGAGGCCGAAGCGAGTGCCGCCTCTGCGTAGCGCATGATTTTCTCGGGACGATTTTCCTGGGTCCGCCTCTTGATCAACTCGATACCGGTAATGATCCCGGTCAGCAAGTTGTTGAAGTCATGGGCAATACCGCCGGTCAACTTCCCGATTGCATCCATTTTCTGCGCTTGCAGCAACTGAGCTTCAGTTCGGGCGCGCTCGGCCACTTCGTGGGCAAGCTTGGTATTGACGCTGTCGAGTTGCTTGAGATGTGACTGCTCCCGCTGCCGGTGCTCGGTCACATCTTCAACGAACACGAGACTCAGCCCGGGTGTGCGGTAAGGTGAAATCTGCCACTCGGTCTCGCGTAATTCACCCCTTACCAACATGCGCAACGTGCCTTGCCAGCGCTCACCCGCCAGCAACCCCGCGCGCAGCTCCTGAATAACTTCATCCTGATCGCCAGCCAGAGAGCCCAGCATGGTTTCATCGGCCAGGCTTTGATGGGTCAGCAGCGTAAACGCGTGGTTGCACTCGTAGACCTTGAGCTGAGCGTCCATGACCGCAATGGGCGCGGAAATGTTGACGAAAATCTCCCTGAAGCGCGCCTCACTTTCACGCAATGCGTATTCGGTGTCTCGTACCCGGAGCAATGTCCGCAAGGTCGCCAGCAATACATCCGGATCTACCGGGTGCACCAGATAGGCATCAGCGCCCGCCTCAAGGCCGGTGACAATGTCGGTGGTATGAATCGACGCCGCCGAGACATGCACCACAGGCAGCAACGCGGTGCGTGGCTCGGCACGCAACAGACGAACGATGTCGAAGCCACTCATGTCCGGCAGGTTCACATCCAGAATCAGCGCATCCGGGAGTTGTGCTGCGATCTGCTCAAGCCCCTCGGTGCCCGTACCTGCTTCGCTGACGATAAAGTCGTGGCGCTCCATGCGTCGCCGCAACGCATAGCGTGTCGCTGCGTTGTCATCAACGATGAGCAGCCGGAGTTCACGCTTCATCAACAGGCCCTGCTGCGATGGCCAGTGGAATGATCACGAAAAATGTCGAGCCCAGTCCGGGTTCACTCTCCAGCCCGACTCGCCCGCCCAGTAGCTCGGCGAAGCGTTTGCACAGTGACAGGCCAAGCCCGGTCCCGCGCAATCGCTTTTGCAGAGGGGAGTCGATCTGCGAAAAGTCTTCGAACAAGGCGCCGTGCATTTCCTGAGGAATGCCTACACCGGTATCGGAGACCGCAAAGCGGATTTCGTTATCGCTTTCCAGACGTGCAGATACTCGAACCTCACCGCGTTGGGTGAATTTAAGGGAGTTGGAAATGAAATTGCGCAGGATCTGCGCGAGCTTCTTGTCGTCGGTGTACAGACGCGGCAAGCCTGACGGCTCCTCAAAAATGAGGTCCACGGACGACGCGTTGACGATCGGCCGGAACATGCCGCGCAGTGCCGAGAACAAGTCGAACATGTCGAACCAGGCAGGGGAAATGCTGATCCTTCCGGCTTCAATCTTGGCCAGATCGAGCAGGTCATCGACCATGTCGCTCAGCTCACGGGCTGCACCACTGACAAAGCCGACCTGCTTGTGCTGTTCTTCGCTCAACGGACCGTCGATTTCGTCCTTTAGCAGGCTGGTGATGCTCAGAATGGAGCCCAGCGGCGTGCGGAATTCGTGGCTCATGTAAGACAGGAAGCGACTCTTCAAATCAGACGCCTCACGCAGTTCATCGGCCTGGTTGTCGAGTTCGGCATACAGCGCCAGTACGCCCTGATTGGTTTCGTCCAGCTCGGCACGCAGCGCGTCCACTTCATCGCGCAACTTTTGCAACTCGATGGACTGATCAGCAACGATCGGTTCAGGCATTGAAAGCCTCCAGGGTAATGACCAACACGGTGACGTCATCTCGGCCGCGGCAAAAATCGCGGTGCAGGACGGCAGCGATAACCGCCGGATGACGATAAATCAGACCCGGATAATCACGCAGGTTCCAACGAGATTGCAGGCCATCGCTGTACATCACCAGCAACTGGCCGGTCACTTGCGAATGCTCGAATGCCTGAGCCTTTCTGAACTGAAGGCCGACAATGCCAGGATGCGATACCAGTCCCCGAACTTTGTCTTCACCAATCAGCGTGGCGCCGATATTGCCAATCCCGACAAAGCGCAACGTATCCAGGCCAGCATCAAAGTTGGCCACCGCTACGGCACCGCCACGCGTTCCCTTCATGGAATGGTGCATGTCCTCGAGCACACGCTCGGCAGAATCAAAAGGCCGCTGCTGGAATTCGACCTCACCGGCACGCGCGGCGACTTCAGCATCCTCACCATGACCCAGCCCGTCGATGATCAACGCACTAATCCGCTGCCCCTCCACTGCCAGTGACCAGACATCGCCACAGGCGGGATCATCATGCAGTGAATGCTGACTGATACCGACACGCAGGTCCCGGGTCTTGTTTTTACGGGGGTAGAAACGGGCCATGACCACCGCACCGCGAGCATCCGCGTGGGCATCAAAGACATCCGCCTGGCGCTCGATAGAGCCAAGGCCAATGCCTTGGGTTCCTCGGGTTGAGAAGCCATCGGGCATGCAATCAGTCAGGTCGAAACCTTCACCACGATCCACGGCAATGATTTCGATGCCGGACAACCCCGGCGAATCGAAAACCCGCAGGTGCAATTCGCCGCGAACCGCGTGTTTGAGAATGTTGCTGCTCAACTCGGTAGCGACCAGCGCGACACGTCCGGCGTCCACTTCATCGAACGCGAGACTCTCCGCCAACTGCTGAGCGGTGCGTCTTGCGTGGCCTACCTGGCTGCTGTCCTCAATCAACAAAACCTGCGTCAGGGTACTGCGCAGGATCACGTCCATCGGGTAATCGTTATGCGGGTTCCGGCACCGGGAGCAGTGTCCAGTTCGAACTCTTCCACCAGACGCTTGGCGCCGGTCAGGCCAAGGCCCATGCCATTACCGGAAGTCCAGCCATCGGTCATCGCCAGCTTGAGGTCAGGAATGCCCGGACCTTCATCGCGGAAGGTGATCCGCAAACCTGTGCGCATATCCTCTTCGAGGATTTGCCAGTCCATATCTCCGCCACCACCATAGACCATGGTGTTACGTGCCAGCTCGCTGACAGCGGTGACCATTTTGGTCAGATCAATCAGGCGCATGCCGCACTCCTGGGCCAGCTTGCGCGCGGTCTGGCGCGCAAGTACGACGTCCTGTTCGATCAGCACGGGTTGCGAACCGCTGCTGCGTACGGTCATTGCGCTTGCACTCGCTCATGCAGCAGTTTCATGCCGCGCTCAACGTTCAACGCAGTGCTGACGCCCGGCAAGGTCATGCCCAGCTCAACCAGCGTAATCGCCACTGCGGGCTGCATGCCGACCAGTACGGTCTCGGCATCCATGATCCGCGACAAGCCGGAAATAGTGCCGATCATGCGACCCACGAACGAATCGACGATGTCCAGCGCCGAGATGTCGATCAGGACACCCCGCGCAGAAGTTTTGCTGATCCGCTCGGACAGATCGTCCTGCAGGGTCAGCGCAAGCTGATCGTGCATGTCGACCTGGATCGTGACGAGCAGATAGGCGCCCATCTGCAGAATAGGAATACGTTCCATGAACTTATACCGCCTTGGTGACGGTCAGCCCCAGACGCTTCAGCGACAGAGCCAGCGCGTCGGCGAGATTGGCTTTGGTGACGACGCCTTGCAGATCGAGGCCCAGATGGACAATGGTCTGAGCAATTTGCGGACGTACACCGCTGATGATGCAATCAGCACCCATCAAGCGAATGGCGGTGACCGTTTTCAGCAAGTGCTGCGCAACCAGTGTGTCCACGGTTGGCACGCCGGTGATGTCAATGATGGCGATTTCCGAACCCGTGTCGACGATGCGCTGCAACAGCGACTCCATCACCACCTGGGTACGCTGGGAGTCAAGGGTGCCGATCATCGGCAAGGCAAGCACGCCGTCCCACAGTTTGACCACCGGAGTCGACAGCTCCAGCAACTCTTCCTGCTGACGCTTGATTACGTTTTCACGGGATTTCTGGAACGTGCGGATGGTGTGCATGGCCAACGCATCCAGCAACTCGGACAGCTCCAGCAACTGCTCGGCGTACAGCGTCGGATCAGCCTGATATTCACGCTGGATCAAGGCAAACAACGGGCCTTTGAGCGCAAAGACAAAACTTGCAGTCTGCTGCGAATCCTGGCCCACCGAAGCACGGCTCTGGGAAAGCTTTTCGAGGAATTGACGAATCTCGTCCCAGTCACTGCCAGCCAGAGATTGATGACGCCCCTTCTCCGCGACTGAAACCACGAGACTCAGGAACTCCGCCATCTGTTGTTTCAGATCATCGATCTTGAGGTTGCGAGTGGCACCGTTAGCTTCCAGCGCCGCCAGCCATTCAGCTGACAGTTCTGGCTGGGAGGTCTTGATTGCGTCAACGGTTTTTTGCTGCACTGCTGCCATCTTGTTTGAACTCCTGAACAATGCCGGCAAACCTGATTATCCAGGAATGCAATAACGAGTATGAATATGGGCCGACTGGCCTCTTTATGCGGCGATTCTCTACCATTCACCTTTAAATGCAAGCAGCCTCTGCTGGCACATTGCTAATAGCTTTTCGTCAAGCGTTATAGCGGCCAGTTTTTTCATCAAAACCACTCTGAATGCGACTTTTTCGACGGGCGTTACACCCATTCGACCTGATTAATGCTGCATGCCTAACCGACTGACTCAAAGACGCTGACGATGTGATCGATGACAGCCCTCACCCGTGCGGTATGTCGCAAGTCTTCATGAGTCACCAACCAGACGTCGTACGTTTGCTGCCGCTGCCGATCCGGCCAAAGCCGGGTCAGCCCGTCACGCTCGCCCAGACACACCGGGATTTCGCCAATGCCGATCCCGGCAGCAATCGAGCGACGCATCATCAGTCCGGAATTAACCGTCGCCACCAGACGCCCTTCACCGACCGGCTCGGAAACGATAGTCGCTTCACGGCTACTGTCCAGATAGGGCTGAAACATGATCAGGTCATGACCGGCAAATGCCGAACCCGGTTCAGGCTCGCCATGGCGTTGCGCATACTCCGCCGACGCATACAGCCCTACCGGCCAACGGGCAATGCAGCGAGCGATCAAATCCGGATTTTCTGGTTTGACGTTTCTGACGGCTATATCGGCTTCACGCCGGGAAAGACTAAGCATTTGTATGGATGCATCGAGCCGGACTTTCACGTCCGGGTGTGTTTGATGCAGATGAGCGATGGCAGGAATCAGAAAATCGACGGCCAGCGAATCGGTGGAGGTGATGCGCACCTCTCCTTTGAGTCGATCATCCAGCCCTTGAATCTGCCGTTGCAGCTCCAGCGCCGAGCGCTCCATCTTTTCCGCCGACTTGAACGCAGCCTCCCCTGCAACCGTCAGCACGTAGCCCTCGGAGGTGCGTAGAAACACCTTGGTGCCCAAGGCATTTTCAAGGGCCGCGATCCGGCGACCTACCGTTGCCTGATCTACATTCAGCAATCGCGCCGCACCGCGCAATGTGGACTTTCGACAGACCGCCAGAAAAATTCGCGTGTCATCCCAGTTCAACGGCCACCCACCTGATGCATTTATGCATCTCACCAAAGACAATTAACTGCAAGATTGCATCAATCATCGTCGCTACCATGGACCCATGCCAAGCACTTTGTAGTGCTCACTTTGATTCCATGATTCTGTGGGGAAGGACATTCCGCCATGCACACCACTACTGACACCTTTGCACCCCGGCGCAACAACGTCTGGCTGCACATACTTGCAGGCCTCAGCGCGAGCCTTGTGAGCATCGGCCTCGCGCGATTCGCCTATACGCCACTGATTCCATCACTGATCGAGGCGCACTGGTTTTCTGCGTCGGATGTGATTTACCTGAGCGCGGCAAACCTGATCGGCTATCTGATTGGCGCCCTCACCGGCCGCCCCATCGCGGCCCGACTGTCCAACGCGCACTCGCTGCGTTTGATGATGCTGATCGCCACCGCGTCGTTTTTTGCCTGTGCCTGGCCGTTGTCGGTCGCCTGGTTTTTCAGTTGGCGTCTGCTGTCCGGTATCGCAGGGGGCGCGATCATAGTAGTGGTGGCTGCAACGGTGATTCCTCACGTACCGGTCGCCCGTAGAGGGCTGGCCAGTGGTGCAATCTTTATCGGGGTGGGTTTGGGCATCGCAGGTTCAGGCACGCTGGTGCCGTTCCTGCTGTCGCTAGGCTTGCGAGATGCCTGGATTGGCCTGGGTCTGGCCTCCCTCGTGCTCACCGCAGCGAGCTGGTTTTGCTGGCCATCGGCAAGCGCTACTGCCGCCGTGTCTGCCTCTGCCGAAGCAACTCATCAGCCACTTAACAGCCGCATGAACTCAGGCATATACCTGCTGTTTGGCCAATACGCATTGATGGCGATCGGCCTGGTGCCGACGATGGTGTTCCTCGTGGATTACGTGACCCGCGGCCTTGGCCTGAGCGCCCATGCGGGTGCCGTGATCTGGGTCATGTACGGGGTCGGCGCAATTCTGGGCCCGTTGATCTACGGCTTTCTGGCTGACCGCCTGGGTGCCCGTACCTCGATCCGCCTGGTGCTCGCGGTACAAGCCGTGACTGTGGCGTTGCTGTGCACCACCAGTAACTTCGCGCTGCTGGCCTTGCTGGCAATCATCATTGGCTCGTTTCCACCGGGTATTGTCCCGCTGGCTCTGGGCAGGATTCACGAACTGGTACTCCGCCACGAACAGCAGCAGGTGGCCTGGAGCCGTGCCACGGTTTCCTTCGCGACGTTTCAGGCGTTGAGCGGTTATGGGTACTCAGTGATCTTCAACGCCAATGGCGGGCATCACGTGATGCTGTTTGTGATAGCTGCGCTGGCGATTGCTGTGGCGTTGGTGGCTGATTTTATTGCTGCGTTGATTGCTCGGGATTAACACCACTGTCAAAAACCACACAGGCCTGATGTGAAATGGGATCTTCTTGTGGGGGCTGGGCTTGCCCGCGATAAACGATAACTCGGTCTGCCTTAGAACTGCGACACATGCATCGCGGGCAAGCCCAGCTCCCACAGGTAGACCGCATTTCAATTAGAGCAATAGTGGTTAACCGCCCCATAAAAATCAAAACGCTTTTATCACCTGCCGCTGCTCCCCAAGCCCTTCCACGCCCAGAGTTACCACATCCCCCGGTTTGAGAAACAATGGCTCAGGCTTATGACCCAACCCCACGCCTGCCGGGGTGCCGGTGCTGATCAAGTCGCCAGGTTCCAGCTCGATGAACTGCGACACGTAGCTGACGACCGTCGCCACATCAAATACCTGATTGGCCGTGTTGCCGTCTTGCTGGCGTTTGCCATTGACCTCCAGCCACAACGCCAGCTTGCCAGGATCAGCCACTTCGTCAGCCGTCACCAGCCATGGGCCAACGGGGGCAAACCCCGGAAAACTCTTGCCTTTGGTCCACTGCCCGCCACGCTCCAGCTGGTAACTGCGCTCGGATAAGTCATTGACTACGCAATAACCCGCGACGTGCGTCAAAGCATCGGCCTTGTCGATGTACAGCCCCTGGGTGCCGATCACGATGCCCAGTTCAACTTCCCAATCAGTCTTCACCGAGCCAATCGGCAAGCGAATGTCGTCGTTGGGGCCAGTGGGATAGCAAGCCTTGAGGAACATCACCGGTTCGGCAGGAATCGGCAGATTGGTTTCGGCGGCATGGTCGGTGTAATTAAGGCCAATGCAGATCACCCGTCCGCTTTTACTGATCGGTGGCCCCATACGCACATCACCCGCAACCAGCGGCAGCGTCGAGCAATCGATGGCACTCAGACGCGACAGGCTCTCGATGGAAAGCGCAGTGCTGTTGATGTCATCAACATGCGCCGACAGATCGCGAATGCCACCGTTGGAGTCAATGACGCCAGGCTTTTCAGCACCGGGTAGACCGTAGCGAACCAGCTTCATGGGGTTATTCCTTGTCAGTAAATGAGCAGGGGCATCATGGCATAGCCTCGGCAATCTATTGAAATTCTGCAAACGCGATCCCCGTGGGAGCGAATTCATTCGCGAAGGGGCCGGTACATTCACAGCCGATGCGCTGCCTGAAATACCGCCTTCCCGAATGAATTCGGTCCCACAGGATCGAGGCGACCTGAAGGTATAAGCAAAAACGGCGCCCTACTCAAGGCAGGGCGCCGTTCTTTGAGCCTCAGAACTTACTTCGCAGTCAGTGCCGAGTAGCTGTTCATCAGGTTGCGGTAGTTGGGAATGCGTGGCGAGAGCAGATTTGCCAGACCTTCCATATCGTTGCGCCAGTCAACCTGCAGCTCGCACGCCACGGAGAACCAGTTGACCAGTTGCGCACCGGCAGCGGTCATGCGGGCCCAGGCGGCCTGTTGCACGGTTTCGTTGAAGGTGCCCGATGCGTCGGTCACGACGAACACTTCAAACCCTTCAGCCAGTGCTGACAACGTCGGGAATGCGACGCACACGTCAGTCACGACACCAGCGATGATCAGTTGCTTACGGCCGGTTGCCTTGACCGCTTTGACGAAGTCTTCATTGTCCCAGGCATTGATCTGGCCGGGACGCGGGATGTATGGCGCGTCCGGGAACAGCTCCTTCAGCTCGGGCACCATCGGGCCGTTCGGACCGTTTTCGAAGCTGGTGGTCAGAATCGTCGGCAGTTTGAAGAACTTCGCCAGATCCGCCAGCGCCAGCACGTTGTTCTTGAACTCGTTAGGCTGAAAATCCTGCACCAGCGAAATCAGACCGGTCTGGTGATCCACCAGCAGCACAACCGCGTCGTCTTTGTTCAAGCGTTTCCAGGGGGTAGCAGTACTCATGGGGTAACTCCTTCAGGTTTTCAGAGTAACGTCATCGCCGTGATGGCAGATGATCAGAATGCGAAACATGAACAGCCGAACGCGCCCCAGAAACCCTGGAAATCGCTGACCGGTACGCTGGACATACGTGCGCGCTCATGGCTGTGGGAGTGCACGACGCAAGGGCCGCTGCACTGGTGAATCTGAGCCACTAACGGCGAATTCGGACGCCAGTGACCCGGCACCTTGACCACCGGCGACCAGTCCGGCAGCACCGGAACCTGCGGTGGCGCGAGCTTCTCGAAATCGCCGCTGCCGTACACCACCTTGCCGTCCACCACGGTCAGCACCGACTCGATCCACTTGATCGACTCTTCATCGACGCTGAAGTAGTCTGCGGACAGGGCCACCAAGTCAGCCAGTTGGCCGACTTTGATCATGCCCTTCTTGCCCTGCTCGGATGAGAACCAGGCGCTGCCATGGGTAAACAACTCCAGTGCGGTGTCGCGAGACAATCCTTCCGGATACAACTCGAGACCTCCGACCGTGCGCCCACTGACCATCCAGTACAGCGAAGTCCACGGGTTGTAGCTGGAAACCCGGGTCGCATCGGTCCCCGCGCCCACCGGCACACCCTCGGCCAGCATGCGTTTGATCGGCGGCGTATATTCGGCAGCCTTTGCGCCGTAGCGCTCGACGAAGTATTCGCCCTGAAAGGCCATACGGTCCTGAATCGCGATGCCGCCATTCAAGGCGCGAACCCGCTCGATGTTTTTCGGGCTGATGGTTTCGCAGTGGTCGAAGAACCACGGCAGGTTGTTGAACGGAATCTCGCGATTGACTTTCTCGAACACGTCGAGCATTCGCGAGATGGACTCGTCATAAGTCGCGTGCAACCGGAACGGCCAGCGATGTTCGACCAGGTGGCGCACCACCGGCTCCAGATCCTGCTCCATGCCTGCGGGCAAGTCTGGACGCGGTTCGAGGAAGTCCTCGAAGTCCGCCGCGGAAAAAGCGAGCATTTCACCCGCGCCGTTGTGGCGCAGGAAGTCATCGCCCTGATGCAACTTGACCGAACTGGTCCAGTTCTTGAAATCGGCCAGCTCTTCTTTCGGCTTCTGGGTGAACAGGTTGTATGCGATACGCACGGTGAGGTGCTTCTCGCGAGCCAACTGTTCGATCACTGCGTAATCATCCGGGTAGTTCTGGAAACCACCGCCCGCGTCGATGGCACTGGTCACACCCAGCCGGTTCAGCTCTCGCATGAACTGACGCGTCGAGTTGACTTGATACTCCAGCGGCAGCTTCGGCCCCTTGGCCAGCGTCGAGTAGAGAATCATCGCGTTGGGCTTGGCGACCAGCATGCCGGTTGGATCACCATTGGAATCCCGGACAATCTCGCCACCCGGTGGGTTCGGCGTGTTGCGGGTGTACCCGGCGACACGCAGCGCGGCGCGGTTGAGCAAGGCACGGTCGTACAAGTGCAGAACGAACACCGGGGTATCCGGAGCCGCCTGATTAAGCTCTTCAAGCGTCGGCATGCGCTTTTCAGCAAACTGGAATTCGTTCCAGCCACCCACGACCCGCACCCACTGCGGCGTCGGAGTGCGGTCGGCCTGGTCCTTGAGCATGCGCAGCGCATCAGCCAGTGACGGCACGCCTTCCCAGCGCAGTTCGAGGTTGTAGTTCAGGCCGCCACGGATCAGGTGCAAGTGGGAGTCGTTGAGACCCGGAATCACCGTGCGCTTTTGCAGGTCGATGACCTGGGTCGCACTGCCACGCAGCGCCATGACTTCTGCATCGGTGCCCACTGCCACAAAGCGTCCGCCGCTGATGGCGACCGCGCTGGCCTTTGGTTTTTCACGGTCGACAGTATGCAGTTGGCCGTTGTAGAGAATCAGTTCGACGTTCATCGCGGTTCCTTCGACAGATTTTTGAGAGGCACCGGCATAGCCAGCGAAGGGAAAAGACGGAAGGATGGCCGCCGCGGCACTGAGCAACGTGCCTTTGGCCAGAAAGCGGCGGCGTTCCTGATCGGTGTCCTTGTCGTCATTGCTCATGGCGTCACTCCACGGAGGGCTGTTTCTGCGCGGCATTCAGCCAGGGTGCGAACAGCCGGGTTGCGGCAGGCATCATCACGTAACAGACCAGCAGGACGATGGTCACCGTGACCAGGGCGGTACTCACCACGTAGTTGGCGAGCAGCGGACTCAACGCGAACACCGGCCCCCAGAGCAGAGGAATGAGCAGTGTCAGCGGGCAAATGACCAGAAACGTCACACACGCCTGCTTCCAGCGCGGCGGCTGCGGTGCGGAAGCCTCGGAGGCAGGCGTGAACCAGAATTCGTTATGGGGATTAACTTCGGTCTGGTCGCCGTCGGCGAGCATTGGGCGGGCCTCCTCAACCAACTGGCTGCGCTGCTCCGAATCCAGCCAGCGCTGCATGGCGTCAGTAGAGTGAAAGCGCAGAACACAGGTGAACAGATGCAGCCCACCCGACTTGCTGCGGATCACATCCACGCCCAAGTGCCCCGGATAGCTGCCGGCAATACCTACGATGCGCCTTAGCCAGGCTTCGTAATCCGCTTCCATACCGGCGCGGATGCGGTGCTTGATCACCAGCGTCACAACTTCATTGAATGTCGGATGGTTGACCATCACCGCTTCGTCGACCAAGGAGTTTGAATCAGACATAACGCACCGCTCCGTTGAAACGTGTGTTGAGCGCGAGCCGTCCCGGCCCTGCAATCAACACAGTTGTAAAAATGATCAACAGCAACCAGCCAAACTGGCCCTGCTCCAGCGTCCATTCCGGGTGAACGGCAAGCAGTGCGACCAGCAACAGAAACAGAATGGGCAGGCATGCAAGGCGCACCAAGATCCCAGCAGCAATCAGCAGCGGGCACAGGACTTCCGCAAAGATTGCGAGGATCAGGGTCAACTGCGCGCCCAAGTGGAACGGGTCTTCGATGAGCGTCAGTTGATGGTTGAAATCGAGGAGTTTTGGCAGGCCATGAACGACCAGAAGAAAAGCCGCGGCGCTTAGCCTGAGGAACAGCAGACCGAGATCGCGGACCCGGTCTTCAAGGGATAGGTTTTCAACTGTCGAATGATTCATCACGCACCCACGAAATTGGGAATGGCCAGGACAGGGAATCTCCGTGTACTGGCCAACTGTGGATTCGATAGTGCAGCGTTGAAGCGAGCGGTAATTGAATGCTTGTGCTTTCATGGATCAGTCGTGCGCAAAAGCACGGCTGGTTTTTTTCGACAGCCGTAAACCCAGGACTAGCGCCGCACCTTGTGGGCCCAGACCAAGCTCGGCTTCCATCACACAACTGCAAATTAATGGGCTGAACTGCATTTTCTGTAGGAGCTGCCGAAGGCTGCGAAGCATTTCTCCTGATACACCGCGATCGCAGCCTTCGGCAGCTCC